>NZ_JBYRFX010000505.1:0-1720 GCF_057815775.1 Inquilinus sp. | reverse complement strand
GGCGACCGCATGGTGCCGCCCATCATCGCCGCCATGCCCAGCAGGGCCCAGATGCCGGTGCCGCCGCCGGGCAGCACCATGCCCTCGATCGCGCCCAGCGCCCCGCCCAGGATCAAGAGCGGCGCCAGCACGCCGCCCGAGGTGCCGGACCCCAGCGCGATCGACCAGATCAGCGCCTTGACGATCAGCAGCCGCAGCACCTCCTGGTTGGACAGGCTGCCGGCCAGCAGGGCGCGGATCGAATCGTAGCCGACGCCCAGTGCCGCCGGATCGACCAGCCCGCCGATGCCGATGGCGATGCCGCCCAGCACCGGCCACCACATCCAATGGATCGGCAGGCGCTCGAACAGATCCTCGAAGCCATAGACCAGCGCGGTCAGGATGCCGGAGCCGAAGCCGGCGACGATGCCGATGCCGATCACCGCCGCCAAGGCGGGGCCGGACAGGTCGACCATGCCGTGGAAGGCGAACAGCGGCCCGGCATCGAACAGCAGCGGGCGCCAGGCCGCGGCGGCGATGGGGGCGGTGGCGACCGGGATCAGGCTGCGCGGCTTCCATTCGAACAGCAGCAACTCGACCGCCAGCAGCACGGCGGCGACCGGGGTGCCGAAGATCGCGGTCATGCCGGCGGCGGCGCCGGCGACCAGCAGCGTCTTGCGCTCCGCCGCCGTCAGGTGGAACAGCTGGGCGAACAGCGACCCCAGGGCGCCGCCGGTCATGATGATCGGCCCTTCGGCGCCGAACGGCCCGCCGGTGCCGATCGAGATGGCGGAGGACAGCGGCTTCAGCACCGCCACCTTGGGCTGGATCCGGCTGCTGCCGATCAGGATCGCCTCGATCGCCTCGGGGATGCCGTGGCCGCGGATCTTTTCCGACCCGTAGCGCGCCATCAGCCCGATGATCAGGCAGCCGACCGGCGGCACCAGCGCGGCGTAGAGGCCGAAGGGCGAATGGCCGAGATCGACCGCTTCGGTCGAGATCCGGCCGAAATAGGCCAGGTTGGTGACCAGCGCGATCAACTGCAGCAGCACCCAGGCGGCGCCGGTGCCGGCGGGGCCGACGACCGGCGCCATGGCGATCAGCCGCAGCACGCCGGGGTCGGTGGTGAAGTCGCCCAGGATGCTGGACTTGCGGCTCACGGCCGGTTGGCCGCCGCCAGGAAGGATGGAGGCGACGGCGCCGGGTGGCGCCGCCTGGTCTGCGGGTCTCGACATGACGCCGGATTCCGGATGATCAAAGGGGTATCCGACGCTGGGCTCCGGATGTCGGATAAATATCGCAATACGATATAATTTCAAGTGCAGGGATGCGCGACCCGATGACCGAGGCCCCCGAAACGGCCCTGACCAAGGCGGATTACGAGGCGCTGGCGGCGTTCCGCCACGCGCTGCGGCGCTTCCTCGACTTCAGCGGCGAGGCGGCGAAGACGGCGGGGCTGACGCCGCAGCAGCACCAGGCGCTGCTGGCGATCAAGGGATTCCCGGGACGCGACTCGGTGACGATCGGCGAGCTGGCGGAGCAGCTGGTGCAGCGGCACCACAGCACGGTCGGGCTGGTCGACCGGCTGGCGGCGCTGGGGCTGGTGCGGCGCGACACCGATCCGGCCGATCGCCGGCGGATCCATGTCGCGCTGACCGACCAGGCCGAAACCGTGCTGGCCGGCCTGTCCGCCATCCATCGCGACGAGCTGCGCCGACTCGGCCCGTCGCTCGCAGCACTG
>NZ_JBYRFX010000504.1:0-2665 GCF_057815775.1 Inquilinus sp. | reverse complement strand
ACGCTCCGCTTCCCCCCATCGTCATTGCGAGCGTAGCGAAGCAATCCATGGTGTCGCCTGGCATGGATTGCTTCGTCGGCTTCGCCTCCTCGCAATGACGAAGGGGGCGCCGCAGGCGGCTACGCCCTGGGCACACTCCGGGTCACGATCACGTTCCACGAGGCCGGCTTCAGCTTCGCCCGCAGCCGCTCGCCATCCACCGTCACATCGGGGTTCGCCATTGGCACCACCGTGTTCGGCGCGTCCTTGGTGTTGACCGCCTTCAGGTTGGAATGGTGGATCTCGGTCGCCGTCACCAGCCGCCGGTCGGCGCCCAGGCCGCGCAGCTCGACATTCAGCTCCAGCGAGTCCGACAGGCTGCGGTTGAGGGCGAAGATCGCGGTGGTGCCGTCGGCCGGATTGTCGACCACGGTGGCATAGAGATACGGGATCCCCGGGAACGACGTGGCGCCGTAGCTCGGCGATTCGACCTGGGTCCGCAGCACCCTTCCATGGCCGAAGCGGGCGGCCAGGGCGAAGGGGTGGAAGATGGTCTGGCGCCAGGCCGGGCCGCCGGTCTCGGTCATGATCGGGCCGATGACGTTGACCAGCTGGGCGATGCAGGCGGTCTTCACCCGGTCGGCGTTGTTCATCAGGGCGATCAGCGCGCCGCCGACGATCAGCGCGTCCTCGGCGTTGTAGACCTCCTCGATCAGGGCCGGCGCCTCGGGCCAGCCCGGCTTGCGCATGTGCTCGATCTTGTGGGTCTTGTACCAGACGTTCCATTCGTCGAAGGACAGCATGATCTTCTTGTGCGACCGGCGCTTGGCCCCGACCGCGTCGCAGATCGCCGCCACCTCCTTGATGAAGGCGTCCATCAGCTCGATCACGCCGAAATACTCCGGTGTCGAATCGGCGTTGTTGTTGAAGTAGGTGTGCAGCGAAATGAAGTCGACTTGGTCGTAGCAGTGGTCCAGCACCTCGTATTCCCAGGCGCCGTATTGCGGCATGTTGCGATGGGATGAGCCGCAGGCGGCGAGCTGGATGGTCGGGTCGATCCAGCGCATCACCTTGGCGGTTTCCAGCGCGGCGCGGCCGTACTCCTCGGCGGTCTTGGCGCCGATCTGCCAGGGCCCATCCATCTCGTTGCCCAGGCACCAGAACTTGACGTCGTGCGGTGCGGCATGACCGTGCGACCGGCGCAGCTCCGACAGCTCGGACCCGCCCTCATGGTTGCAGTATTCCAGGAAGCGGCGCGCCTCGTCCGGCCCGCGGGTGCCGAGGTTGACGCCGAACATCGGCTCGATCCCGGCTTCGCGCGACCATTCCATGAACTCGTTGGTGCCGAAGCGGTTGGTCTCGGTCGAGAACCAGGCCAGGTCGCGCCGCACCGGCCGCTGCGCCACCGGCCCGACGCCATCCTCCCAGTTGTAGCCGGACAGGAAGTTGCCGCCGGGATAGCGGATGATGGTCGGCCCCAGTTCCTTCGTCAGCTCCAGCACGTCGCCGCGGAAGCCGCGGGCATCGGCGGTGGGATGGCCGGGTTCGAAGATGCCGCCATAGACGCAGCGGCCCATATGCTCGACGAACGCGCCGAAGACGCGGCGGTCGAGGTCGGAGAGGACGAAGTCGCGGTCGACGACGAGTCGTGCGGAGATCATGGAGGGACCGTCCCGGTCAGAAGCGTGGAGGGGGAAGGGCCGCGCCCTTGAGAGGAAGGGGGCGCGCGGCCGGGGTCACTTGGCGTTGGCGAGCAGTTCGTTGCATCGGCTGTCGGCATCGGCCAGCGCCTGGTCGATCGGCTTGCTGCCCTGGACCGCGGCCTCGAACTCCTCCTGGATGATCGACTGCAGGCCGAATTGCCGCTTCACCGCCCCCGGCAGGGCGGTGCCGTCCCGGGTCAGGCTGACGATGTCGCTGCGATGCGGCAGGTCGAGGAACGTCTGCGCCGCCGCCACTGATTTGCGGACCGGCAGGTGGCCGGTGCGGGACCAGTCGTAGTCGTTGTCCCACAGGAACTTCAGCAGCTCGAAGGCGGCCTTGCGGTGGGCGTCGTCCAGCTCGGCCTTCGGCATCACCCAGCTGTGGCCGTCGGCCCAGACCTTGGGGTTGCCGTATAGCTGCGGGAACGGCACCACAGAGTAGCCGCCGCTCAGCGCGCCGTCGGGCTTGGCGGCCTCCTGGGTGTAGCTGTCGACCAGCCAGGTGCCCATGATGTAGACGCCGCCGTCGCCCTTGGTGAAGCCGGCGGTGGCCGCGGCGTAGTCCTGGTCCTTGGTGGTGTCGCCGTTGTCGTAGATCGCCTTGAACAGCGTCACCGCGTTCTTGGCTTCCGGCGTCTCCAAATTGATCTTGGCGGGGTCGGCGAAGAAGTCGGAATTCTGCTGGTACAGCAGGGTGTAGAGGGTGCGGGTGTAGTTCGCCTGCTCGTTCGCCAGCGCCTGGACGAAATAGGGCTTGCCGGTCTTTTCCCGGAACTGCTTGGCCTGGGCCAGCAGCTCGTCCGGCGATTTCGGCAGGATCGGCTTGCCGTCGGCCGCCACCAGCCCGGCCTGCTTGAACAGGTTCAGGTTGATGTGCCACAGCCAGGTGTGGGTGTCGAAGGGCAGGGCATAGATCTTGCCGTCCTTGGTCACGCCCGTGCGGGCCGCGTCGGTGAAGTCGGCGGTGTCGACCCCGGCGGCCT
>NZ_JBYRFX010000503.1:0-1587 GCF_057815775.1 Inquilinus sp. | reverse complement strand
CCATGGCGCCGACCACCGAGGACAGGAACTCCTGGCCCGGCTTGAAGCCGATATACCGGTGTAGATACGATCCGACGTTGCCGGCGTCGGAGGTGATGACGGCGTCGTCGGCGAGGTGCTTGTCGACCTCACAGACGATGGCGGCGAAGTTGATGCCGTCGGTGGTGGGTTCCCAGGTTTTCTCCAGCAAGGACAGGTGGATCTTGTGCAGGTTGTCGACCCAGCCACGGCGTTTCGCGGCACCAGCAGGGGTGGGCAGGGCCAGGAGGGCTTTGACCACCTCATAAGGGTCGCAGGGCATGCCGAGGTCGGCACGCCAGACGCGGCCGACCTCGTTGGGGTCGGGCCAGATGTGGACCAAAGGCAGTTGCGGCTGCGGGGCGGCGGGGAAGCTGTAGGACTGGCTGACGGTGTCGGTCAGGCGTTCGCCGAGGGCGACGATCAGGTCGGACTTTTTCATCTCGCTGATCAGCGCCGGGGGGACACGGATGCCCATGTAGCCGCCGTAGTTCGGATGCCGGGCGTCGAACAGTTGCGGACGGCGGTGGGTCGGATTGATCGGCAGGACCCATTGTTCAGACAGGTGTTGCAGGTCCTTGTAGACACTCTTGTCGTGCAGGCTGTCGGACAGCAGGGCGCCGCCGGCGAGGATCAGGGGGCGTTCCGACTTGGCCAGCATGTCGGCGAGCTGCTGCAGGTCCTGGGTGCGGGGACCGGCGATGACGCGCGGCCTCGGGAGGTTGAGTTCGGCGTCGGTGGCTTCGTCGAAGATGTCTTCCGGCAGGATGACGGCGACCGGGCCCGGGGTGCCGGATTCGGCGACGTGGAAGGCGCGGGCGATGGCTTCGGAGGCCTGTTCGGGTTCGTTGACCTCGATGACGGATTTGGTGATGTCGCCCAGGAGTTTGCTGTAGTTCTGCTCCTGCAGGGCGAGACGGCCGAAATCCTTTCTTTCCACCTGGCCGACCAGCATCACTAGCGGGGTGGCGTCGTGGAAGGCGGAGTGGATGGATACCATGGCGTTGGACAGGCCGGGGCCGCGGGAGACGATGCAGACCCCTGCCCTGTTGCGCAGCCTGCCGTCGGCGACGGCCATGAACCCTGCCCCGCCCTCGTGGCGGCAGACGATCATGCGGATCGAGTTGCGTTCGGCGAGGACGCTGGTGAGACCGACATAACTCTCGCCGGGGACGCAGAAGATCTGGTCGATGTCGTGGGCCTCGAGGCTGTCGGCGAGGAGGCGGGCGACGGTTGTGGTGGTCATTTTGGGTGCGTCTCCGGTTGCGGTTTTTGCGTGGCTGACAGCGGGCCGCGGTTGGTGCGTTATAGGGTTGCTGGTTTGTCGCGGGCAAGTCTGCGGGGTGGCGGGATTGCCGCGTCGCTGCGCTCTTCGCGATGACAGACGGGTGGTGATGCTGGGGTTCTCTTGGACACTGGGGCGATGATGCTGGGGTATTCGGGGCATGTCGATACGTTCACGCGGGATCGGCTGCCGCCGCAGGATCAATGGCCGGTGCTGCTGCTGGAGGGGTTCGATTATCCGGAGCGGCTGAATGCGGCTGTCGAGTTTACCGATGCAATGGTGCG
>NZ_JBYRFX010000502.1:0-3850 GCF_057815775.1 Inquilinus sp. | reverse complement strand
GCGCACGTCCTCCATGTCGAACAATTTCTGGTACTGCTTGACCAGCGCGTTCTTCGGCTCCTGCAGGATCTTGACCAGGGCGTCGACGTCGAGATCCTCGAGCGTCGCGATCACCGGCAGGCGGCCGACGAATTCGGGGATCAGGCCGAACTTCAGCAGATCCTCCGGCTCGGTGTGGCGCAGCACCTCGCCGGTGCGCCTTTCGTCGGGCGCGGCGACATGGGCGCCGAAGCCGATCGACTTGCCCTCGAGCCGGTCGCCGATGATCTTCTCGAGGCCGGCGAAGGCGCCGCCGCAGATGAAGAGGATGTTGGTCGTGTCGACCTGCAGGAATTCCTGCTGCGGGTGCTTGCGGCCGCCCTGCGGGGGGACGGAGGCCGTGGTGCCCTCCATCAGCTTCAGCAGCGCCTGCTGGACGCCCTCGCCCGAGACGTCGCGGGTGATCGAGGGATTGTCCGACTTGCGGCTGATCTTGTCAATCTCGTCGATATAGACGATGCCGCGCTGCGCCCGCTCGACATTGTAATCACTGGCCTGGAGCAGCTTGAGGATGATGTTCTCGACATCCTCGCCGACATAGCCCGCTTCGGTCAGGGTCGTCGCATCGGCCATGGTGAAGGGCACGTCGAGGATCCGCGCCAGCGTCTGCGCCAGCAGGGTCTTGCCGCAGCCGGTCGGGCCGACGAGCAAAATGTTGGATTTGGCGAGTTCGACGTCGGCGCCCTTGGCGCCGTGGGCGAGGCGCTTGTAGTGATTATTGACCGCGACCGAGAGGACGCGCTTGGCGTGCATCTGGCCGATCACATAATCGTCGAGCACCTTGCAGATCTCCGCCGGCGTCGGAACGCCGTCGCGGGTCTTCACGAGGGCCGACTTGGTCTCCTCGCGGATGATGTCGTTGCACAGCTCGACGCATTCGTCGCAAATGAACACGGTCGGGCCGGCGATCAGCTTCCTCACCTCGTGCTGCGATTTGCCGCAGAACGAGCAGTAGAGGGTGCTCTTGCTGTCGCCGCCGCTCAATTTCGTCATAGACTCTCTTGGGGGCCCGAAGCCCCTTCCCTTTTTGCGTCGGCCATCCTGACGCCAAATATACGCGAGGACAATGGCCTAAACGTTAAGGCGTTCCCGCGCGGCTTTCCGGCCACAGGCCCGGCCGCCGGGCCCTGCCCGATGAATGTGGCGGCTGGCCCCCGGCGGCACAAGCCCCGAACGGCGAGGAAAGCCGGGACGATCGGCTTTCGTCCCCGCCGTCAGGCCGCCTTCTTGGCTGCATCCTCGTCGGCAGGCTGCGGGCGCTTGTCGAACACCTCGTCGACCAGGCCGAACACCCTGGCCTCCTCGGCGGAGAAGAATTTGTCGCGCTCGACGTTCTTCTCGATCTCCTCGATCGTCTGGCCGGTATATTGGGCCATCAGCTCGTTCATGCGGTGGCGGATGCGCAGGATCTCGCGCGCCTGGATCTCGATGTCGGAGGCCATGCCCTGGGCGCCACCCGAGGGCTGGTGGATCATGATCCGCGCGTTGGAGAGCGCGACCCGCATGCCCGGCTCGCCGGCGGACAGGAGGAAGGCGCCCATCGAGGCGGCCTGGCCGATGCAGACGGTTCCGACCTTGGGGCGGATGTAGTTCATCGTATCGTGGATCGCCATGCCCGCCGTCACCACCCCGCCCGGCGAGTTGATGTACATGTAGATGTCCTTCTTGGGATTCTCGCTCTCCAGATAGAGGAGCTGCGCCGTGATCAAGGTCGCCATATGGTCCTCGACCCCGCCGGTGACGAAGACGATCCGCTCGCGCAGCAGCCGCGAATAGATGTCGAAGCTGCGCTCGCCGCGATTCGATTGCTCGATGACGATGGGCACAAGCTGGCTGATGATGTCCTGATGCTCCATGGCGGCGTGGAAATCCTGTCTGTGAAGTGGGTCAGGCGGCCAACATCGGAGCCTTTGCGCCAAGGTTCAAGCCCCGAGCGAGCGCGCGCATAAGTGGCGGGGATGAGCGGCGGAGCCACAGGTAAGGCGCGCGCTCCCGGTATCCGAGGCCCAGGCGGCCATTGGTGACGGAGTCCCCTTCGAAATGCGATTCACCACGCGCGATAGGCGGCGTCCAGTTGTTCGGCCGTCATGCGATATTTCTTTCCGTCCGACATCGTCACGTCATAATTGCCGTCACCCAAATCCGTAACGGTCACCGGCCCCGGTCTGTCACCCTCTTGAGATGGCGATGCATGGCGATCGTCGTTTGCCGTCGTCCCGCCAGCATATTGCGCCTGGTCGTAGGCTGCGGCGCCGGTCGTGTCGAAGTCCCGGTCCCGGTCGTCGTTCATCGCCTGCCCGACGGAACCCCCGATCCTTGCGCCAGTCACCAGCGTCCGCGCCGTCGTGGCGATTTCTGCGGCCCCCATCTCCTCGGCCGCCGCCCCGCCGGCCGCGCCCCCGAACCGGGCGCCGAAGGCAAGAGCCCCTACCGAGGCAACGATGGCAACCGCTCTCGCCCTGTCGCAATGCGCATGCAGAACATCGACCGCGTTCGCCAGGGAAGCGGGCGGGGCACCGGGCGCACAATCGGACCTCTCGTCCACAACCGTTGGAGCCGGCCGCGACGGCGGCGCCTGAGTGCCGTATGCAACCCGGGCCGATTCTTGGGATTGGGTGGGACCGCGTGCGTTGCAACCCGTCAGCAAAGTTGCCGCGGAGGCGGATACGAACGCCACAACAACTTTTCGCCATTTGAACATACTGGCCGCCTAGCAAGATGCATTACCATCATAGTTTGATCGCGCTCAATTGACAACAATGCACATATTGCGTCTGTTCAAACCGTTGGTTTGCGGCCGATCGCCGTATTGGGGAGGGAACGGTTTGGAGAAAAAATACAACCTAATAATCGACGGACAGAATGTCCCCGTGAGATACGTCCCAGGAATAATAGCCTATTGTGCAGAAACCGGTTATGCTCAGGAACGAGCTCGCCTCTATGCATCCGCACGCGAAATCAGCGAGATCATGGCTGACGATGCAACGCAACTGGCCGACTATGATATTGACCCTGTCCCCGTAAACTGCCGCAAGGGAAAGAACAGCGTAGACATAAAGATCGCCGTAGACATCATCGAGGAATCCTGCAGGGATCCTGACTTTGACGTCGTCATCGTCGCCACTAATGATTCCGATTTTACGCACGTGGCGAGCCGAGTGATCAGCTATAAAATGGAATTCCACCTGCTGTATACCGGGACCGACGCGCCTGCCGGATACTCTGGGAAGGCGAAGGCCAGCCGGCTGGCGCCTGTGCCGTCGCGCCGTAAAAAGATCGTCGCGAAAGTGAAGTCCGTCGCTTCGATGCTGTCAGGAAAAGGACGTGCAAAAGCCAAGGAGGAATTCCCAGCGACATTCGAGGCCGATCCGGCCTATCTGCATTCGACGCCCTTGAGGGAGCTGACCCCCGCGGGTTTTGTTGGTCGAATCGTTGCGTCATCTCCGGTCATCGTGGATTCACGCGGGCTGTTCTCCGCATGGAAGGACTTCACCGGCCGGGCGTGGAAGGGCAAGGGCTCGAAAAAGAGCCCGCAGCAATTCTTTGACATGCATTTCGCTAACCAAGGATACCGTTTCATTCAGTGGCCGAATCTTCCACAGAACCAAGGCTATTTTTTGCGGAACGATTATGTAGCGCTGGACGCCAGCTCGGGATCGCGCAATCCGATCATTTCCCTGCTGGGCGCCGAACGCGAGCTGATTGAACGGCAGAGCTCAATCCTCGCTGCAGCTTTGGGCGGCTCTGATTACCAAGATTTCAATTGTCTGTACGACCACTGTGCGGATGAGTATGTCCTCCCTCGATACGG
>NZ_JBYRFX010000501.1:0-6467 GCF_057815775.1 Inquilinus sp. | reverse complement strand
GCTGGGGCTGGTCGGCGAATCCGGCTCGGGCAAGAGCGTCACCCTGCGCGCCATCCTGGGGCTGGTGCGGCCGCCGGTGCGGATCGCCGGCCAGGTGCTGTGGCAGGGGCGCGACCTGCTGACCCTGCCACCCGCAGCCCTTCGCCGGGTGCGCGGCGGCGAGATCGCGACCATCTTCCAGGAGCCGATGACGGCGCTGAATCCGGTGCTCCCGATCGGGCTGCAGATCGACGAGAGCCTGAGGGCCCACACCCAGCTGGGCCGCCGGGCGCGGCACGACCGGGCGCGCGAACTGCTGGACCTGGTCGGCATTCCCGCTGCGGCCAAGCGCCTGGAGGACTACCCCCACCAGTTCTCCGGCGGCATGCGCCAGCGGGCGATGATCGCCATCGCCCTGGCCTCCGAACCCCAGCTGCTGCTGGCGGACGAGCCGACCACGGCGCTGGACGTCACCATCCAGGACCAGATCCTGACCCTGCTGCTGCAGCTGCGCGACCGGCTGGGGATGGGCGTGATCCTGGTGACCCACGATCTCGGCGTGGTGGCACAGAGCTGCGACCGCATGGCGGTGATGTATGCCGGCCGCGTGGTCGAGACCGGGCCGGTGGCTAACGTGTTCCGGCAGCCGCGCCATGCCTACACGCTGGGGCTGCTGAATTCGGTGCCGCGCGGCGACGGGGTGCGCCAGCCGCTGCAATCGATCGACGGATCGCCGCCGTCGCTGACCGACCGGCCACCCGGCTGTGCCTTCGCCCCGCGCTGCGCCTTCGCCACGCCGCGATGCCGGGCCGAGCTGCCGGTGCTGACCCCTGTCGGGCCGGATGCCGCCGTGGCCTGCTTCGAGACCGACCGCGTTGCCGCGGCATCCCTGACCACCGACCAGGGGGCCGCATGACCGCGCCGCTGTTGGAAGTCTCCGGCCTGACCAAGCGCTTCCGGATGGAGCGCTCGGTCGGCGACACGCTGCGCCGCAAGCCGCACCCGGCGGTGCATGCGCTGAACGGCGTCGACCTGTCGGTTCAGCGCGGCGAGACCCTGGGCATCGTCGGTGAATCCGGCAGCGGCAAATCCACCCTGGCCCGCTGCATCGTCCGGCTGATCGAGGCCGATGAGGGCACGCTGCGCTATGACGGCGTCGACATCCGGGGCCTAGCCGGCGGCGACCGCAGGGCCTTCAACCGCCGGGTGCAGATGGTGTTCCAGGACCCGCGCGGCTCGCTCAACCCGCGCATGACGGTGCGCCAGACCCTGGCCGAGGCGCTGTCGGTCCACCGCATGCGGCCGAAGGCCGGCATCCCCGGCCGGATCGCCGAGCTGATGGAGCTGGTGCGGCTGCCGCCCGAGGCGGCCGATCGCTATCCGCATGAGTTTTCCGGCGGCCAGCGCCAGCGCATCGGCATCGCCCGGGCGCTGTCGGTCGAACCGGAATGCCTGATCGCGGACGAGCTGGTCTCGGCCCTCGACGTCTCGGTCCAGGCCCAGGTGGTGAACCTGCTGCTGGAGTTGCAGCAGCGGCTGAACCTGACCATCCTGTTCGTGGCGCATGACCTGCGGCTGGTCCGCCATCTGTCGCACCGGGTGGCGGTGATGTATCTCGGCAGCATCGTCGAGACGGGTGAGACCGAGGCGCTGTTCGCGGCGCCGCAGCACCCCTACACCCAGGCGCTGCTGGCGGCCGCCCCCGACCTGGATCCCACCAAACGCCACCGCGTCCCGGCGGCGAAGGGCGAGCTGCCCAGCCCGGTGAACCTGCCCAGCGGCTGCACCTTCCACCCGCGCTGCCCGCACGCCTTCGACCGCTGCCGCATCGAGGCGCCGCTGCCGCGCCCGACCGCGACCGGCACCGCCGCCTGCCATCTGCTGGATCTGGCGACGCCGAACCGACAGGAGATCCCCGTCCATGGGCTATGACCGTTTCGTCGCGGAATCCGGCCGGGTCAACGACGTGCTGAACGCCGTCAACCTGCTGACCTGGGATTCCCGGACGCAGATGCCGGCGGGCGGCACCGCATCGCGCGGCCAGCAGATCGCGACGCTGACGTCACTGGCCCGGCAGATCGCCACCGGCCCGGCGATGCGCGACGCGCTGGCCGCCGCCCGGGACGAGGTGGCGGGCGAGCTGGAGAACAGCCGGCGCCGCCGCGCCGTCGCGGCGATGCAGGACGGGATCGCAGCACTGGACCGCATTCCGGAGGCGCTGCTGCACGAGGCGGCGCTGCTGAAGACCGAAGCCCAGGCGGCCTGGGTGGCGGCGCGGGCCCGGTCCGACTTCCCGGCCTTCCAGCCGTATCTGGAGCGCAGCTTCGCCCTGCAGCGGCGCATTGCCGACGCGCTGGGCTGGGCCGAGCATCCCTATGACGCGCTGGTGGCGCAGTACGAGCCGGGCATGACCCTGGCCCGGCTGCAGCAGCTGTTCGCCACACTGCGCACCCGGCTGCGGCCGCTGCTGGCCCGGGTGCAGGACCAGCCGCCGCCGCGCCGCGACTTCCTGGATCGCGACTATCCCGTCGACCGGCAGAAAGCCTTCGCCCGCAGCCTGACCGAGCTGGTCGGCTTCGACTACGGCCGCGGCCGGCTGGACGAGGCGGTGCATCCGTTCGAGATCTCGTTCACCCGCGACGATGTCCGCATCACCGCGCGCTACCGCCCCAACTTCCTGCCGGCGGGGCTGTTCGCGGCGCTGCACGAGGCCGGGCACGGCCTGTACGAGCAGGGCATCGACCCGGAGCTGACCCGGTCGGCGCTGGCAACCGACATCGTCAACCTCTATGGCGTCGGCGGCGCCAGCTTCGGCATGCACGAATCCCAGTCGCGGCTGCTGGAGAACCGGGTCGGCCGGTCCCGCCGGTTCTGGGAGCTGCATTTCGGCCGGCTGCGCGACGCCTTCCCGGACCAACTGGCCGACGTCTCGGCCGCGGAATTCTGGCGCGCCGTCAACTTGGTGCGGCCGGGCCTGATCCGGGTCGAAGCCGATGAGCTGACCTACGATCTGCACATCATGCTGCGGGTCGAGCTGGAGGCCGCCATCGTCGCCGGCGACCTGGCCGTGGCCGATTTGCCCGCCGCCTGGGCCGAGCGGATGCGCGACGATCTGGGCCTCACCGTGCCCGACGATGCCCGCGGCGTGCTGCAGGACATCCACTGGTCGACCGGCTACGTCGGCTCCTTCCCGACCTACACGCTGGGCAACGTCATGGCCTCGCAGTTGTACGCGGTGGCGGAGCAGGATGCGGCCGTGACCCCCGGGCTGGCCGCCGGCGACTACGCACCCCTGCGGGGTTGGCTGAACCACGCGGTACACCGCCACGGCCGCTCGCGCCTGCCGGAGGAGATCCTGCAGGCCGCCACCGGACGCGGCCTCGACCCCGAGCCGTACCTCGCCTATCTCGAAGGCAAGTACCCGGTGGCCGACGCCTGACCGGCCCTATTCCGCGGCCATCGGCCCACGGGCGGCGTCGATGTCCCGCAGCGGCGACAGGCCGTAGAGGCGACTGTATTCCCGGCTGAACTGCGACGGGCTCTGATAGCCGACGCTATAGCCCGCCGTGCCGACGTCCAGGCGCTCCATCAGCATCAGCCGGCGCGCCTCGTGCAGGCGCAGCTGCTTCTGGTACTGCATCGGCGTCAGCGCCGTGACGGCCTTGAAGTGGTGGTGCAGCGACGAGACGCTCATCCCGACATGCCGGGCCAGGTCCTCGATGCGCAGCGGCTGGGCGAAGTTCTGCCGCAGCCAGGCGATGGCCCGGGCGATCCGGTTGCTCGGGGTCTCGCTGGTCGCGATCTGCAGCAGGCGCGGGCCGAACGGGCCGGTCAGCAGCCGGTACAGGATCTCCTGCTCGATCAGCGGCGCCAGCGCCGGGATGTCGCCCGGCCGGTCGAGCAGCCGCAGCAGCCGCAACGATGCATCGAGCAGCTCCACCGGGGCCGTGTTGACGCCCACGCCGCGCATCTGGTCGGGGGCAAGGGCGGATCGTGCCGGGCCGACCCGGCCCAGCACATCCTTCAGCCGGTCCGGCGCGATCGCCATGCCGAGGCCCAGATGCGGCACGGCTGCGCTCGCCTCCGTCACCCGGGAGGCGACGGGAAGATCGATCGACACCACGAGATAGTCGCCGACGCCATAGCGATAGAGCTCCGCCCCCAGCCCCAGGCTCTTGGCGCCCTGGACCACCAGCGCGAAACAGGGCCATTGCGCCGTGTGCAGCGGCTGGGTCGGGGATGAGCGCCGGTTGAAGAACAGGCTGCCGATCGCGGTCGGATACTCACCGTCGCTGGTGGCGAAACGGGCAATGATCGATGCCATCTCCTGATAGGGGTCGAGGACGGGCATCGGCACGGATCCGCTGTCTTTCGGGACCCCGATGATATCCGATCCTGCATTGCGGGCCAGCCGCCCGGATCCGGATTTGCAGGATCGTCTATGAATCCTGCAGGATCGCGATAACGCCGGAGGACCGCCGGATCGCATAACCCCGTCACGGGACGTCGGCTCCCGCAACCACCCCAGGCGGGGCATTCCGTGACGAACGCATCACCGATATCGGGCAAAATCGTGCTGATCACCGGCGCCAGCAGCGGCATCGGCGAGGCCACGTCCCGCCACCTCGCGACCAACGGCCACCGGGTGGTCCTCGGCGCCCGGCGCATGGACCGGATCGCCGCCCTGGCCCAGGAGATCCGCGATACCGGCGGCGACGCGCTGCATCATGAGCTCGACGTGACCGACCTGGACAGCATGAAGGCCTTCGTCTCCTCGGCCCATGCGCATTACGGCCGGATCGACGTGCTGGTGAACAATGCCGGCATCATGCCGCTGTCGCCGATCGAGGATCTACGGGTCGATGAGTGGAACCGGATGATCGACGTCAACCTGCGAGGCGTCCTGCACGGTATCGCCGCGGTGCTGCCGATCATGCGCGCCCAAGGCGCCGGCCACATCGTCAATGTGGCATCGACTTCGGCCCACCGGGTCGATCCCACCGCCGCCGTCTATTGCGCCACCAAATTCGCGGTGCGGGCGCTGTCCGAAGGGCTGCGGCAGGAAAGCCGGAACCTGCGCGTGACCGTGGTCAGCCCCGGCCTGACCCGCAGCGAGCTGTTCGACGGCATCGGCGACCCGCAGCTGCAGGCCGGCGTGCGCGCCATGCTCGACCAGTCCTCGATCCCAGCCTCGGCGATCGCGGAGGCGATCGGCTACGCCATCGGCCAGCCGGACAGTGTCGACGTCAACGAGTTGATCGTCCGCCCGACGGCGCAGGGGTGACCGCCATGGCTGAAGCCATCGAGATCACCACCTTCCGGCTCGTCGCCGACCGCACCGCCGCGGATTTCGTGGCCGCCAATGCCGATATCGACGAATGGCTGAACCGCCAGCCCGGCTTCCGGTCGCGGCGCATCGCCGAGATGGCGGACGGCTCGATCGTCGACCTGCTGATCTGGGCCTCGGCGGCCGAGGGCCACGATGCGGCCGAGCGGATCATGAGCGAGATGGGCCAGTCGCCGGTGCATGCCGTGATCGACCAGCGATCGGTGGCCTGGCGCATCGCGGAGGTCCGGCAGCAGACGGCAAAGACCCCGTAGTCAGCCCCGGACGGATTGATCCACCGCGGCATCCAGCGTGAACAGCTCCTGTGGCATGCGCACGCCGCGCAGGGCGTAGCGGCCGACCGAGACCAGACCGGCGGCCTCGACCCCTGCTGCCTGGGCGAACTGGGCCGAGATCAGGATCGGCTGGTCGGCCGACCGGCACATGTCGGCGATCCGGCTGGTCTCGTTCACCGCCGGGCCGACCACGGTGAAGTCGAGCCGGTCGGCGCTGCCGATATTGCCGAAGAACACCTCGCCGATGTGCAGCCCGACATACATCTGCGTCACCGGCAGCCCCTGCCCCGCCCGGCGCGGGTTCAGCTCGGCGATGGCGGCGACCGCCTGCCGCCCGGCGTCGAGTGCCGCGTGGCAGGCCCGGCTGCGATCGGCCGGTTCGCCGCCATTCGGCCGGAAGATCGCCAGCACGCCGTCGCCGATCAGCTTCAGCACATCGCCGCCGGCGGCCTGCACCGCGGAGATCACGGCATCGGCATAGTCGTTGAGCAGCGGGATGATTTCGGCGGGATCGGCCGAATCGGTGATGGTGGTGAAGCCGCGCAGGTCCGAGAACCAGAGCACGGCGTTGATCGTCTCGGTGGTGCCGCGGCTGATGCGGCCGCTCAGCACCCGCCGCCCGGCATCGCGGCCGAGATAGACCTCGACCAGGGTGCTGGCGATGCGGGTGAGGGCGCCGCTCTTGAAGGCGCGACCCGGCGGAGCAGACGCAGTCCAGCTCGCCGATCGCGTTGCCTTTGGCGATGCGGTGCACGAACACGAAATAATCCGTGTAGCCGTGCTCCTTCACTTCCTTGAGGACATCGAAATCCAGCGCGTCGCCGAAGCCGATGCGGCGGCGCATCTCCTCGCCGCCGGTCTGCAAC
>NZ_JBYRFX010000500.1:0-1908 GCF_057815775.1 Inquilinus sp. | reverse complement strand
CATCGCCCCGGCCACGGAAATCCATCTGCCGGCCGTGGTCACCGGCCAGGACACCCTGCCGGTCCCGCTGCCGACGACGGCGGCCTGAGGCCGCCGCCCGCCCACATCCATGCCTGATGATGCTGCAGGTCGACGCCCATGGCGCCGACCTGCAGTGACGTCACATCAATGCGCGGCCGAGTGCCCGTTGCTGGCCCGGATCTCGGCCGATACGGCCGGCCCGGGCTGCCACAGCGCGCTCGGCGCCGCCTGGCGGGACTCAGTCGCCGCCACCGTCTGCCAGATCTCGTTCGCCTGGCCCCCGCCCCAACTCCAGGTGCCCGTCGCCAGGGCGCCCTTGGGGATCGGGTGCGGGTTGCCGAAGACGTTCCAGTTCTGGCCGCTGTCGAACCACGGCCGCACCGCCTGGAACGTGCCGCTGGCGCCATAGGTCCACACCGCATCCGTGCCCATCAGCCCGGCCGGCCGCTGCAGCAGATTGGCGCCGTTGCCGTCGCCGCTGGCATAGGCCAGCAGGCCGCTCGCCTTGTTCACGATCGAGAAGCCGGAGGACCACAGGGTGACGGCGAAGACGAAGTTGCCGGCCGGGGCGCCCGACGAGAAATTGTCGTCGACCACCAGCGGGCCGGCGACATCGGCCGGATTGATCGAGAGCTGGAGATAGGCGGCGAGGCCGCTGACGAAGGACTGCGTCCGGGTCTGGCGGGGCCAGACTGCGGCGACATCGGCGATCGACCAGATCTCGTTGCCGGCGCCGCCGCCCCAGCTCCAGGTGCCGATCGGGGTGCCGACGGCGGCCCCGCCGCCCAGCGCGTTCAGATTCTGACTGGTGTTGAGCGCCAGGCGAATGGCGGTGAACTGGTCGTCGGACCCTGTCTTCTGCCAGATGTCGCCATGGGTGTTGAGGACGACCCGGCTGTTGCTGCCCGTCGCGGCCAGATAGGTCCCGGTCGCGACGTTGCGGAGATAGAAGCCGCCGGTGGCCGGCTCCGTCGTCCATTGCTGGTTCGGGTCGTTGCCGTTCAGCCATTGCAGGCTGACGCCGTTGCCGCCCGGATCGTTCGAGACGACGAGGTCCGGCAGCAATCCGGACTGGATGACGATGCTCATGATGCTCTCCATGAAATAGGGTTGATGAAATACAGGAGGCGACGGGGCAGGCTGCCCCACGCCTGTAAAAGGCCTGGACCCAGGCCGGGCGGCAGAAAGGCCGCCGTCGCAGAACCGCCGAGCCCGCCATCGCCATGAGAGAACACGGGCGCCGTTGCCGGTGCCGACTTGATCCGCAGGCCTGGAGGATGGTCGACGATCGGATTGGCCGCGACGATCTCCACGTCGGGCTCGCAATGACTCAATAAAATGACGAACAATCGGCGAGTTCTAAAATAACACGAGACATATATAGATTACAGAAACGAGCTAATATTAGTTCGCTGGGCCGCAATAAGTCAAGCAGGGTTGCGTGATTTAAATATATTCAATTTTAATAACATGAGAGGCGAATTGCCTGGCCGTGGCGATCCCGCCGCGAGCAGGCTCGGGCCGCCGGGCGACGGCCGATGCCGGCGACAATGGGCGCGTCGGTTGTTGACGCTGCGGCGCGCGCCTTGTATAGGGTGCGCGCCCTGCGGCGCCGAAGTAGCTCAGGGGTAGAGCAACTGATTCGTAATCAGTAGGTCCGGGGTTCAAATCCCCGCTTCGGCACCATTCTTTCCAGCTCGATCCGCACGCTCTGATGGCCCGCGATGGTCTCCTTGTGCAGATTTGCGAGCTCCGGGGCGCTCCATCGAGACTGTCGACGCGTTGGGCATCAACGGCCGGTTCGAGGCAATCCATGACCTTCGAGATTTCGCGGATCATCGCCTCGCCGCAGTTCCAGGCCGCCGTCGCAGCACTCCGCAGCCAGCA
>NZ_JBYRFX010000499.1:0-2514 GCF_057815775.1 Inquilinus sp. | reverse complement strand
ACTGGTACAGCCCAGGCGGGCTGATTGGGCGACGGCGGAGGGCCGACATCCTGCACGCGGTAAAAATCGATTGTCTGACGTCGAGTATCTACAGTTTCGATGGCATATACGAGCAGGCGGTCGTGTGCCCCAGTGCTCCGGCCGCGGGCAAAACATGGTCTACATCCAACACAGATCGAAACCGTAGCGGTCGCGGCGTCGCGGGAGCGACGGCGCTGTGTAATGATCGTGCTCCAAAAGATGAGATGCAGGCGGATGTGAGCCTGCAGGATATGGATACCGAGATCGGGTCGAGGCAACGCTTGGCCCGAAACGGGCGGCTGCCTGCATTGCTGTAACGATAAGCCACGACCGACAGCCGCCACTTATCAGCCGGATCGGGCGTGGGATCGGCAGCGCGGCGCGCCTTATACCAAGCGCCGTTGACACCGACTTTATGGTGTCGCAGGGGTAAATATCGAAGCCTCTTGGTATTATTCTTCAATGCCCAGCGTCGTGCATAAATTCGGCATGCGCCTGCATTCTGCTTCAGGTGGGTCGTGCAAGATGGGCGTTGATCCAGTCGATCGAGCCTATCAGGAATCTTGTGTGAGGGGTCATAGTCAGCCCGGCGGAGGGCTTGGAGAGACCCATGACCATACGGAACGAACTGATTGACGAATTGCTGGCCGGCCAGGATCCGGCCTCGGTGATGCGCCAGGATGGCTTGCTCGGTGAGCTGAAGAAGGCGCTTCTGAACCGACTGATGGCAGCCGAGTTCGAGCACCACCTGAGCCAGGATCGCGCCGCTGGCGAGGGCAAGAACCATCGCAACGGCTCCACCCGCAAGCGGGTGCTAACCGATGACAGCCGGGTCGAGATCACCATTCCGCGTGACCGGGAAGCACGCTTTGATCCCGTGCTGATCGGCAAATACCAGCGCCGGCTGCCGGGTTTCGACGACAAGGTGGTCTCGCTCTACACGCGCGGCATGAGCACCCGGGAGATCCAGGGACACCTGGAGGAGATCTACGGCGCGGAGGTCTCGCCGCAGCTCATCAGCACGGTCACCGATGCGGTCACGGCCGAGGTCGCCGAATGGCAGTCGCGCCCGCTGGAACCACTGTATCCGGTGATGTTCTTCGACGCGATCCGGGTGAAGGTCCGCGACCAGGGCACGGTATGCAACAAGGCGGTTTACCTTGCGCTCGGGATCACGCCGGACGGCCGCAAGCACATCCTGGGGCTGTGGATCGATCCGAACGAGGGCGCCAAGTTCTGGCTACGGATCGTCAACGAGCTGCGCAACCGCGGGGTCAAGGACATCCTGATCGCTGTGGTCGATGGGCTGAAGGGTTTCCCCGAGGCGATCAACGCCGCGTTCCCGCAAACCTTGGTTCAAACCTGCATCGTCCATCTGCTGCGGAATGCGCTGGCCTATGTCTCCTGGCAGGACCGCAAGCAGGTCGTGGCCGCGCTGAAGCCGGTCTACCAGGCCCCTACCGCCGATGCGGCGTTGATGGCCCTGGATGCCTTTGAGGCCGGCCCCTGGGGCCGGAAATACGCCACGATCGCCCCATTATGGCGACGGCAATGGGATCAGGTGATCCCGTTCTTTGCCTTCCCGCCCGAGGTGCGGCGGATCATCTACACCACCAATGCCATCGAAAGCCTCAACAGCACCTTACGCACCGCCGTTCGCAGCCGCGGACACTTCCCGACCGACGAGGCGGCGATCAAACTGCTATATCTGGTCTTGCGCCGGATGGAGAAGAACTGGAAAAACGCTCAACGCGAATGGACCGCCGCCATGACGCAGTTCGCCATCATGTTCGGCGACCGGTTCAGCGTCGAGTAGAGGGATCAAGTGAAACCGACCCCTCACACAAGATTCCTGACAGGCTCTCCCAGTTGGTCGGCCTCATGCGCTACCTGTGCGGGCCGGCTGCAAGCAACGGCAGAACCGTTTTAGATCCGCATCGGATGGTCGATGAAGACTCCAACGTTGTTCTGATCGTGGGCGAAGCCGAACGTTGCACCGATATCCCTGGCCCGCCTCAAAATCGAACTGACAGACTATCCGTTGTTGGAGCCCCCAAGTCCCTCACTCGGCTATGGCAACCGCCACCCGGCTGCGGGCGATGCGCAGCACCATGAGGGCCGCTATCAGGCAGGCGATGCCGCTGGCCACGAAGGCCGGGACGTAGCTGCCGGTGAGGTAGCGGGTCTCGCCGGCACCGAGTGCTGCCAAGGCGCCGCCGATCTGGTGGCCGGCGACGATCCAGGACACGATCACCGGTGCGTCTTTCTTGCCGAACGCCTCGTTGGTCAGGGTGACGGTGGGGGGCACGGTGGCGACCCAGTCAAGACCATAGAACACCGCGAAGATTGTGAGGCTGACGATGTCGAAGTTGGTGAACGGCAGGATGACCAGGGACAGGCCGCGCAGACCATAGTACCAGAACAGCAGGACGCGTGAATCGTAGCGGTCGGTGAGGTAGCCGGACAGCGTGGTGCCGACCAGGTCGAACACAC
>NZ_JBYRFX010000498.1:0-3396 GCF_057815775.1 Inquilinus sp. | reverse complement strand
CGCGGTGTTGGCAATCGATGTGGCCGCCAACATTTCCGGATTGATCAGGCTGGCTGCGCCATTGGTGGCGGCTCGGCTGGCAGGAGAGTAGTGGCCGGCCTTGCCGATCAGAAGTGGAAGGACAGGGAGGCTGAGCCGAACTGGTGCAGGCCGCCGCTCTGGCCGTTGAACTCCTGGGTCTGGGCGACGTAGGCAAAGGTCAGCCGCATGCCGTAGGCCATGACCGCGAAGCCGCCTTGCATCTCGGCCACGTCCCAAATTGTGGAGACATGCGGGCCGCCGCGGAACGGGCTGGACTGCAGCAGCATGTCGTATCCGACCGCCTGGACGTCAGCGCCGGCGAAAACGTACCAGGCGAACGGACGGGTCGGGGTGAAGGCGTCACCGCCGCTGAGGCCGGGGCGCACCCGCGGCACACCAAAATCCGAATTGAGGCCCTGGCCGATGCGGAAGGTCACGCCGGTCTGGATGTAGTCCCGCAGGTCGCCAAGGCCGATGGTCAGCGACGGCAGGGCGTCGGTCTCCATTCCGGCCACGGGCGCGATCGGCAGGCGCCAGGTGCGCTCATGCAGCACCTGGAAGGCGGGGACGTTTTGGATCTGGCCACCCCAGCCGTTTGTGCGGTCCTGGCCGATCAGATTGTGGAAGCCGTTCTGCACGTTCTCGGCCCCTGCGGCCGGGCCGACGACTCCGGCGCTGACGGTCAGGACGCTGCGGCTGTCCTCGGTGTCGCTCATCAACGAGAAGTTGGCGAGCAGAACACCGGCGTAAGGGCGGTCGTGCGGGTCAGGCTGGAACAGAGTGGTATTAGACGGGGTGTAGATCTGCTGAGCAAGATTGAAGGCGATCCGCTGCTGGCCGCCGCCCCACAACGTGTGGCCCAGGTCGACCAGGAAATTGGGCACGTAGCCGGTCGGCCCTGTCCACCCCAGGCGCAGGCCGTTGACGTAGAAGCGATCAGTCAGCTTGTTGGTCGAGATCGATGCGTTCTCGTCTTGAATAGTCCAGATGCTCTGAGGATCGGCGGCAGGCTGCGCCTTCGCCCCGATCCCGGGCAGGAGGAAGAGAGCAGTCAGGGCTGTTACAGTCCGAAAATTCATGAGGCGGGCACTTTGAGCAGGAGAGACGCAGCGAAACACAGACATGCCGGGGAAAGTCATGCTTCGTCAACACTTGAGATGCCCGGGGGGCGAGGTAGGTTCCCCCGCCTGGACGGATGGCTGCGTGGTCTAAGGCAGCGGGTTTGAAATATGCCGGTTACAGTGGCTGAATCATCTCGCGCTGTCCGTAATATCGGCACAGCGGCCGCTCCGACCACTCACGGGCTCGTGTATGGCTCTGCCGATTCGCCCTGTTCCGAGTGGTCCGGTGTCAAATCGGGTCCCAGGTTGGTCCTCGGTTCAGATCCATCAAACCGGACGTCAGCGGGAGCTCGTCTAGTCGCAGAATCCGCCGGCCGTTCTATCGGTGCTGAACCGCCGTTTCATCGGCGGCGCCGAGGACTGCTGGGAGCGCGCCGCGACGACACGGCAGATCGAGAGCCCCATGCCCAGGCCATCGGGTTTGGTTATGTAAATGCATCGGACAAGCGGTCGGAATTCACCGGCGGCAGGTTGCTGCTTGAAGTTATCGATATTCTACCCGGCTCCGCCGAGGGCATCCTTGGGGCCGGTCAGCAACTTGAATGGGACGGGTCTCTGACGCCCGGCGACCTTCACTTCGGTCAAGGCTGGAAAGCTGCGAATGAAGGCGAGATCTTCTTCGTTGGCGAGGATGGCGCCGGGTTGGACGTTGAAGAAGAGTTTGGGAACGTCACTCTTCGAGAGCCAATCTGCTGAGGCGCCGACGATCTTGACTACATCGGCGGGATGACCATCCACTGGAATTTATCGGGGCCACGTCAGCGTCGGACGCCGGCCTTCGCCGGGCTCAAGGAACGGGCGCCATACTGCGCCATTTCCTCGTTTGAGAGGGTTCGCAGGATTGCACCTGGGAGGATCTTCTCGATGAAGAAGTTGTCGCGCAGAACCATTTCCTCACCACGCTCGGAGCGAAGCCCCGCCAAGGCCCAGCGCATAGTGATCTTGTCCCAGTGATCCCGGCCCTGCGGCTTTACAATCGCCTCTCCGAACGCGATGCCTTTTACAGCTTCGCGATGGCGGTCGGCCCAGCGGAAGCCCAGCGCCGAGCCCCAGTCGTGAATGACGAGGGTCACGTTCTTCCGCACATCCAGGGCTTCGAGCAGAGCATCCAAGTGGGCCCGATGCTCGACGAAGCGGTATGAGTCCGGGCCGCTGTTGGGGAGCTTGTCGGAGTCGCCCATGCCGGATGGTTTGATCACCAGTCTCTGTTTACGTGGCCTTCCGAATTAATACCTGGCGCCTGTCGATGGGATGTTTGTCGGGTTGAGGAGCGTCGATTTAGTTCCCGCTCCCTGGAGTTCTCGGGCAACATCCTGCTTGAGCAAGTAGAGAGAGACGGCCAGCAGGACGAGGTCCTTTAGAAGGAAGGCCGAGTTCATCGTCATCGCTGGGAATCCTCCGGAGGCTGCATCCCAGGCGTCGGGGACGAACGGTAGCACAGTGAAGGTCGCGATGAAGGTGGCCGTTGAACCGAGCGCGCCCAGAATGCCCGCCTTTTTGTTCCAAAAACCGAGGAGCAATAGCGTGCCGAAGGTCCATTCTGAAGCCCCCAGGAAAATGGCCGTACCGCGAATGCCCAGGACCGGGATCGTCCAGAAGATGAGCGGACCGTGGGTGATGATGGGCAACAGCCCTCTAATCTCCGCTTCATGCCACTTATCCCACCCGAACCAGGCGAAGATGATCACCATCGCGGCGCGAATCACGTGATAGTCGAGGTCGCTTTTCAAGAGACTCGACTGGCTGAGCCTATCGGCTGGGTAGTTCATGATTTCCTTCATGTTCGAAGCCCGTTGCTGCACGCTGTTGTTCGCGGGCTATCGAGAGATAAGTTGCGGATGTAACAAATGCCGGCGAGCCGGGGCAGTCGGACCGCATGCGGCTGGATCATGGTTTGCGCCCCTCTTCGTAGGCACCGTCGAGCACATAGATAGCGGAACGGTCGAAACTGATGATTCCGGTACGCAATCGATTGTGCCAGCGATCTGCTCGTAATGGCTCACATCGAGGAAACGGTGCAACGATAACGGTTCCGGCGCATGCGGTGCGCCCACCTGGCCGTAGAAGAAGCCGTCAACGTTGACCTTTCGATAGTAGATCGTCTGCAAGACGCTTTTCCTTCAATAGTTCTCTACAGCTACTGGGCTGGCGACCTCGATATTATTCCGGCATAACGGGTTCGAGCTTTGAGCAGGCCGTGTGGCCGCTGCATCGCCGCGCAGAGCGCTTGCGGAGAGGCGTGGCGGGAGAAGGC
>NZ_JBYRFX010000497.1:0-4624 GCF_057815775.1 Inquilinus sp. | reverse complement strand
AGACGCTTCACTGCGCGGCTCCTGCCCGGGCAGGGGTGGCTCACCGATCGGCTGAGACCGTTTGCCCCGGGCGCCGCTGCGCTTGGCTGCCATTCGTTTTCCTCGCCGTTCCGACCATCGATTTTGACCGGCAACGCGCGGAATGTCGACCTTGAGCGATCGACTCGTACAGTGTACCATACGATGACTCGTACAGCGCACGAGTCATCGTATGGACGATCGGGGCTGAGGTTCGCGAGGGTGCGTTGCTCGCAGTCCGCAGAACCGGGAGAGAATCATGTCACGCGCCATCAAGCGTCTACTGATCGGAGGGTTCATCATCATGACCATGGGAAGTCCCGCGGCAACGAGAGCGAATGAGAGCAATCTCAAGCTGACCATCGTCAATCCGCGGACCCTCTACGACCCGTCGCCGAATGGCTACAGCACGGCGGTGATCGCGCCCCGTGAAGGCCGGGTGGCCTACATCTCCGGACAGGGCGGCCAAGACAGCCGGGGAGCCTTGTCGCCCGACTTCGCCGTCCAGGTCGGGCAGGCCTACGCCAATTTGCGCACCGCCCTCGATGCGGTCGGTGCCAGGCCGGATCAGGTCGCCAAGCTCACGGTCTTCGTGGTCGACCACGATATGTCCAAGCTCGGGGTGTTGACCAAGAGCGTCAAGGACATGTTCGGCGAGGCGCTGCCGGCACAGACCTTGATCCCCGTGCCCAAGCTGGCGGTCGACGGCATGCTGTTCGAGGTGGAGGCCGTGGCCGTGCTGGACTAGCCGGCCAGCCGCTTCACCGCCGCAATCGCTTCGGCGCAGGCCGCATCCCGGGCGGCACCATCGATCTCCGCACCGAACAGCGTCTTTTCCACCACGATTGTGGTGATGTCCGAAATGCCGGTGAAGCGCAGCCACATCTCCAGATAGGGCTTCTGGAAATCATAGGTCCCGGCCGGGGTGCCGGCGCTGGGGCTGTAGTCGAGGCCGCGGGCGCAGACCACCAGCGCCTTGCGGCCGCGCAGCAGGCCGCCGAAGCCGGTCTCGTCGAAGCTGAACAGCACGTCCTTCTGGGTGACGAGATCGATCAGGTGCTTGAGCCGGTAGGGGATCGAGAAGTTCCACAGCGGCACCGCCAGGACGATTGCATCCGCGGCCAGGAAGCGCGCGGCGATCGTGCGGATCCCGTCCCAGGCCACGGCCTGGTCGGCCGTCAGCGCCGTGCCGGACAGGCCGGCATATTTCGCCTCCATCGCCGGGCCGTCGAACTCCGGCAGATCCGTCGCCCAGACGTCGAGCGTGTCGATGGTGAGATCAGGCGCTTCCGCCTGCCAAGCGTCGAGGGCCGCCCGGGCGACCTCGATGGACGCGCTCCGGCTCTTCCGGGGCGAGGCTTCGATATACAGGATATGGGTCATGATGCTTCTTCGCTGTGGGCCGGCCCACACTGAAGCAGCTTTCTCTTAGTAAGATAATCGATATATTGTCATCTCATTCAGTGCGTATCGAGATGAACAAATGTTCGAGTCCACGCTGCTACGCACCTTCCAGGCCGTCGCCCAGGATGCCAGTTTTACCAAGGCGGCGGCCAGGCTGAACCTGACCCAGTCCGCGGTCAGCGCGCATATCCGACGGCTGGAGGAGCAGGCGGCCAGGCCGCTGCTGCTGCGCAGCACCCGGTCGGTCGCCCTGACATCAGAAGGCGAGATGCTGCTGGGCTATGCCCGGGCGATCCTGCGCCTGAACGAGGATGCGCGGTCGCGGCTGTCCCGCGGGGCCGACCCGGTCCATCTCCGCATCGGCGCGTCGGACGACTTCATGAGCACCTGGCTGCCGGACGTCTTGCGCCGGTTCCAGGCCGCGCGCACTGCGCTGACGGTGGAGATCCAGGTCGCCAACACCGGGCTTCTCCTCGCCGGGATGGATCGCGGCGAGCTGGATTTGGTGGTCGGCAGCCGCTGTCATGGCGACAAGGCGGGGCAGCTGCTGTGGCGCGAGCCGCTGGTGTGGGCTTATGCCAAGGGCGCCGAGCCCGATGCGCTGGCGCCGCTGCCGCTGGCGCTGTTCCCGGACCCCTGCCCCTATCGCGATGCCGCCCTGGCAGCCCTGGCCGCCGCCGGCCGCGACTGGCGGGTCGCCGTCATCTGCCCGAGCATCGGCGGCATCAAGGCCACGGTGGCGTGCGGACTGGCCGTCAGCCCGCTCAACCAGAGCCTGCTGACGCCGCAGCTGCAGGCGCTGGGCCGGGAGGCCGGGCTGCCGGCCTTGCCGGATGTGGAGTTCGTGGTGTTTTCCCACGATCGCGAAGACCGGCTGGAGATCGCCGACGTCATCGACGAGATCATCCGGGCGGTGAACCCGAAATAGCCCTGCCGTTCAGGCCGCCGCAGGCACCGGCGTGCCGACCCCGCTGTCGTCGATCGGGAAGTGCAGCATTGCTGCCACCAGCCCGGCCGCGGCCGTGGCCGCCCAGATCCAGGTGTAGGAGCCGGTGAGGTCGAAGACGAAGCCGCCGAGCCAGGCGCCGAGGAACGAGCCGACCTGGTGGCTGAGGAAGCAGACGCCGAACAGCGTGCCGAGATGGCGCGTGCCGAAGACCTTCGCCACCAGCCCGCTGGTCAGCGGCACGGTGCCCAGCCAGGTCAGCCCCATCACCGCCGCGAAGATCACGACCGAGGCATCGGTCTTGGGCAGCATGACGAAGACGGCGATGGCGGCGCCCCGGACCAGGTAGAGCCAGCCCAGCACATGATGCTGGCGGTAGCGCCCGCCCAGCCAGCCACAGCCCCAGCTGCCCACCATGTTGAACAGCCCGATCAGGGCCAGCGCCGTGGCCCCCAGGCCGGCCGGCATGTGGCAGAGCACCAGGTAGCCCGGGAGATGCGTGCCGATGAAGGCGAGCTGAAAGCCGCAGGTGAAGAAACCGAGGGTGAGCAGGCGGTAGCCGCTGTGCCGGCGAGCCTGGGACAGGACCTGCTTCAGCGACGGCGACGGCCCGTCCTGCACCGGGGCAATACCCGGATTGCGGCGGTCGAGCATGATGCCCAGCGGCGCCGCCGCGAGCAGCAGGCAGGCGAGCACCAGCAGGGCCACGGACAGGCCGGAGCTGTCCATCGCCACCTGCGCCAGGGGGATCAGGATGACCTGGCCGAGCGAGCCGCCGGCGCTGGCCAGCCCCATCGCCATGCTGCGCTGCTGCGGCGAGGCGGCCCGGCCGACCGCGGTCAACACCACGCCGAAGCTGGTGCAGCTGATGCCGATGCCGACCAGCATCCCCATGCCGAGCACCAGCATGGTGGCCGAGGGCGCCACGGCCGCCAGCGCCAGGCCGGCGGCGAAGGTGACCGCGCCGAAGGCGACGACCGGCGTGGAGCCGTAGCGATCCGCCGCGGCGCCGGCGAAGGGCTGGGCGAAGCCCCAGACCAGGTTGTGCAGGGCGATGGCGAAGGCGATGACCGTGACCGGCAGGCCGCGATCGAAGGAGAACGGCCCGATCAGCAGCCCGAAGGTCTGCCGGACGCCCATCGCGGCGCTGAGCACGAGCGCCCCCGCCAGCACGACTGACGTCACCGGGTTGGTGAGAACCGCAGCATAGGATCGATTGGCCGCTGGCATCGGACAGGCCCTCCCTCGCCCGCGACAATGGCCAGCGGCGGCCGCTGCGGCAAAAGAGAAGGTTTCGGCGACGGATGAAGGATGTTCACCCGTTCCGCGCCGGATCATCCTCGGTCCCGGCTTCCTGCAGCAGCCAGCGCTTGAAGCCCAGCAGATCGGGCCGGTGGTCGGCCCCATCCGAACTCACCAGCCAATAGGCGGTCTCGGCCACCATCTCCTCCGGCCCGAGGCCGACCAGCGCCCCGGAGGCGAGGTCGCGGTCGACCAGCGGCCGCCGGCCGATGGCGACGCCCAGCCCCATGGCTGCCGCCTCGAAGGCCAGCTGGATGGTGTCGAAGCGCAAACCCCCGGTGACGGCGATCCCGTCCGCGCCCTGCCAGTCTGCCCAGGCCTGCCAATCCTCGCTGGCCGGGCCGACATGGATCAGCGTCGCCCGGCGCAGATCGACCTGCCCCTCCCCGTCCAGCAACCTGTCCCGATAGGCCGGGCTGCACACCGGCATCAGCCTTTCGCCGAACAGGCGGGTCCAGGCCGGGCCGGCGACCGGGGCCCGGCTCATCCGGATGGCGAAGTCGAAGCCGTCGACGGGAAAGCCGACATGCCGCGCCGAGGTGTCGACGCTGACGCTGGTGTTCGGCCACCGGATGCCGAAATGGCGCAGCCGCGGCAGCAGCCAGCGCGAGGCCAGCGTCGGGGCGCAGCTCACCGCAATGGTCCGGTTCGACCGATGGTTCGGCAGGCGCTGCGTCCCGATCGCGATCAGCGACAGCGCCTCGGACACATAGGGCAGGTAATCCGCGCCCTCCGGCGTCAGCGACAGCCCGCGGGGCTCGCGGATGAAGAGTTCGACGCCGAGGGCCTGCTCCAGCCCGACGATGCCATGGCTGACCGCGCTCGGCGTCACGTTCAGCTCCGCGGCGGCGAGCTTGAAGCTGCGATGCCGTCCAGCGGCCTCGAAGAAGCGAAGGGGCGACATCGGCGGCAGGCGCAGCGGCATCACATGTCCCCGACGGCGGCTCGACCCGG
>NZ_JBYRFX010000496.1:0-4764 GCF_057815775.1 Inquilinus sp. | reverse complement strand
GCCTACGGTGCGGCCTACACGCTGCAGGAGATGCTGACGGTGAAGTCGGACGACGTGTCCGGCCGCACCAAGGTCTACGAGGCGATCGTCCGTGGCGACGACAACTTCGAGGCCGGCATCCCGGAATCCTTCAACGTTCTGATGAAGGAACTGCGGTCGCTGGGTCTCAACGTCGAGCTCGAGCAGCGCAACTACTAAGCCGCTTCCGGCGGCCGGTCCCGGACGGGACCGGCCGTCGTTGAACCCTATACGTCCGTCCCTACCCCCAGGGGAGCAGGTACATGAACGAGTTGATGAATCTCGTCGGCCAGGTCTCGACGCCGCAGAGCTTCGACCAGATCAAGATCCAGATCGCCAGCCCGGAGCGCATCCGCTCCTGGTCGTACGGCGAGATCAAGAAGCCGGAGACGATCAACTACCGGACCTTCAAGCCGGAGCGCGACGGTCTGTTCTGCGCCCGGATTTTCGGGCCGATCAAGGATTACGAGTGCTTGTGCGGCAAGTACAAGCGCATGAAGTATCGCGGCATCATCTGCGAGAAGTGCGGCGTCGAAGTCACGCTGTCGAAGGTCCGGCGCGAGCGCATGGGCCATATCGAGCTGGCCTCGCCGGTGGCGCACATCTGGTTCCTGAAGTCGCTGCCGTCGCGCATCGGCCTGATGGTCGACATGACGCTCAAGGATCTTGAGAAGGTCCTGTACTTCGAAAGCTTCGTGGTGGTCGAGCCCGGCCTGACCGCGCTGAAGAAGAACCAGCTCCTCACCGAGGACGAGTATCTTCGCGCCCAGGACGAGTACGGCGAGGATTCCTTCACCGCCAAGATCGGTGCCGAGGCCCTCAAGGGCATGCTCTCGGGCATGGATCTCGAGGAGCAGAAGGTCCAGGTCCGCGAGGAGCTGCGCGAGACCGGTTCCGAGGCCAAGCGCAAGAAGCTGGTCAAGCGTCTGAAGCTGATCGACGCCTTCCTGGAATCCGGCTCGCATCCGGAATGGATGGTGCTCGACGTCGTGCCGGTGATCCCGCCGGAGCTGCGTCCGCTCGTCCCCCTGGACGGTGGCCGCTTCGCGACCTCGGACCTCAACGACCTCTATCGCCGAGTCATCAACCGCAACAACCGCCTGAAGCGGCTGATCGAGCTGCGCGCGCCTGACATCATCGTGCGCAACGAGAAGCGCATGCTGCAGGAGGCGGTCGACGCCCTGTTCGACAACGGCCGCCGTGGCCGCGTCATCACCGGCGCCAACAAGCGTCCGCTGAAGTCGATCAGCGACATGCTGAAGGGCAAGCAGGGCCGGTTCCGTCAGAACCTGCTCGGCAAGCGCGTCGACTATTCCGGCCGTTCGGTCATCGTCGTCGGGCCGGAGCTAAAGCTGCACCAGTGCGGCCTGCCGAAGAAGATGGCGCTCGAGCTGTTCAAGCCGTTCATCTACCACAAGCTTGAACTCTACGGCATGGCGTCCACCATCAAGGCTGCGAAGCGGATGGTGGAGAAGGAGCGGCCGGAGGTCTGGGACATCCTCGAGGAGGTCATCCGCGAGCACCCGGTCTTGCTGAACCGCGCCCCGACGCTGCATCGCCTGGGCATCCAGGCGTTCGAGCCGACCCTGATCGAAGGCAAGGCGATCCAGCTGCACCCGCTGGTCTGCACCGCCTTCAACGCCGATTTCGACGGCGATCAGATGGCCGTGCACGTGCCGCTCGCGCTCGAGGCCCAGCTCGAGGCCCGCGTGCTGATGATGTCGACCAACAACATCCTCAGCCCGGCCAACGGCAAGCCGATCATCGTGCCGTCGCAGGACATCGTCCTCGGCATCTACTACCTGTCGATGGAGCGCAACGACCGGCTCGGGCCGGCGCTGTCGATCGACGGGATCGATGCGCTGACCTCGGCGATCACCAACGACGACATCATCCTGCAGAACCCGGCCAGCCCGGTGGATGTGGTCGACGTCACGGACATCAAGGCGGTGTTCGAGAAGCTGAAGTCGGGCAAGCTGACCGCCCACCAGATCCCCCGTTTCGCCTCGATCGGCGAAATGGAACAGGCGATGTCGGTGGACGCGCTCGGCATGCACAGCCGGATCAAGACCCGCTTCAAGACGGTCGACGAGAACGGCAAGGAGATCATCCAGCGCGTCACCACGACGCCGGGCCGGATGCTGCTGTCCGAGATCCTGCCGCGCAACATCGCGGTGCCGTTCTCGCTGGTCAACCGGCTGCTGACGAAGAAGGACGTCACCAACGTCATCGACATCGTCTACCGCCACTGCGGCCAGAAAGAGACGGTGATCTTCTGCGACCGGCTGATGGGCCTGGGCTTCGCCCATGCCTGCCGCGCCGGCATCTCCTTCGGCAAGGATGACATGGTCATCCCGAAGGCGAAGGTGGAGCTGATCGCCAAGGCGACGCAGCTGGTGAAGGAGTACGAGAACCAGTATCTCGACGGCCTGATCACCCGCGGCGAGAAGTACAACAAGGTGGTCGACGTGTGGTCGAACACCACCGACGAAGTGGCGCGCGAGATGATGGCCGAGATCCAGGCCACGCTCACCGATCCGACGCGGCAGGTGAACTCGGTCTACATGATGGCGCATTCCGGCGCCCGTGGTTCGGCGGCACAGATCCGGCAGCTCGCCGGCATGCGCGGCCTGATGGCGAAGCCGGACGGTTCGATCATCGAGACGCCGATCATCTCGAACTTCAAGGAAGGCCTGACCGTTCTCGAGTACTTCAACTCGACGCACGGTGCCCGTAAGGGCCTGGCGGACACCGCCTTGAAGACCGCGAACTCGGGCTACCTGACCCGCCGCCTGGTCGACGTCGCGCAGGATTGCGTGGTGATCGAAGAGGATTGCGGCACCAAGAACGGCATCACCACCGGCGCCGTGATCGACGGTGGCGAAGTGATCGTGCCGCTGGGTGAACGCCTGCTCGGCCGTTGCGCCGGCGAAGCGGTGCTGCATCCGCTGACCGGCGAGATCGTGGTCCAGGCCGGCGAGCTGATCGACGAGGCGCTGGTCGAGGCGGTGGAGATCGCCGGCGTCGACCGGGTGCTGATCCGGTCGGCCCTGACCTGCGAGACCAAGGGCGGCATCTGCGGCAAGTGCTACGGCCGCGATCTGGCCCGCGGCACCACGGTGAACATCGGCGAGGCCGTCGGCGTCATCGCGGCGCAGTCGATCGGCGAGCCGGGCACGCAGCTGACGATGCGGACGTTCCACATCGGCGGTGCGGCCCAGCGCGGTGCCGAGCAGTCGGCGATCGAGGCGTCGTTCGACGCCAATGTTCAGATCAAGAACCGCAACGTCGTCAAGACCGGCCAGGGCGTCCTGGTGGTGATGAGCCGGAACTGCGAGCTGCAGCTCGTCGACGGGCGGGGCCGCGAAAAGGCGCGCCACCGTCTGCCGTATGGCGCCAAGCTGCTGGTCGATGACGGCGAGATGATCGAACGCGGCCGCAAGATGGCCGAGTGGGATCCGTACACCATGCCGATCATCACAGAGAAGGGTGGCACGGCGACCTACGTGGATCTGGTCGAAGGCGTCTCGATCCGTGAGGTCGTCGACGAGCAGACCGGCATCTCGGCCAAGGTGGTGGTCGACTGGCGGCAGCAGCCGCGTGGCGACCAGCTCAAGCCCCGCATCGTCCTGCGTGACGAGAAGGGCGAGATCATCCGCCTGCCGAACGGCCTGGAGGCCCGCTACTTCCTCTCGGTCGACGCCATCCTGCAGGTCGACAACGGCAGCCAGGTCCAGGCCGGCGACGTGATGGCGCGTATCCCGCGCGAAGGGTCGAAGACCCGCGACATCACCGGCGGTCTGCCGCGGGTGGCGGAGCTGTTCGAAGCCCGGAAGCCGAAGGATTACGCGATCATCTCGGATCTCGATGGTCGGGTCGAATTCGGCAAGGACTACAAGACCAAGCGGCGGATCGTGGTCCGCAGCGAGGAATCGGGTGAGGAGCGCGAATACCTCATCCCGAAGGGCAAGCACATCTCGGTGCAGGAAGGCGACTACGTCCTCAAGGGCGACCAGCTGCTGGATGGCAACCCGGTGCCGCATGACATCCTGTCGGTCATGGGCGTCGAGGCGCTCGCTGACTATCTCGTCAACGAGATCCAGGACGTCTATCGGCTGCAGGGCGTGAAGATCAACGACAAGCACATCGAGGTGATCGTTCGCCAGATGCTGCAGAAGATCGAAGTGACGGAGGTGGGCGACACCACCCTCCTGATCGGCGATCAGGTCGACCGCGAGGATTTCGAGGCCGAAAACGAGAAGACGATCCGCGAGGATCTTCGTCCGGCCAAGGGCGTGTCGGTGCTCCAGGGCATCACCAAGGCCTCGCTGCAGACCAAGTCGTTCATCTCGGCGGCGTCGTTCCAGGAGACCACCCGCGTCCTCACCGAGGCGGCGGTTTCCGGCAAGATCGACGATCTCGCCGGCCTGAAGGAGAACGTGATCGTCGGCCGCCTGATCCCGGCCGGCACCGGCTCCGTGGTCAACCGCCTGCGAGCGATCGCCGGCGAGCGCGACCGCGTGGCACGGGTCCAGCACGACGAGAAGGCGGAAGCCGCCCTCCCGTCGGCTGAATCCAGCGCCGCCTGATCCGGGCGACCACGATCCGCTAGGATCAAACCCCCTCCGCTCCGGCGGAGGGGGTTTTTCTTTGCGTGGGGGGTGGGGTGCGGATCCTGTTCACCTTTGCCGGCGGCAGCGGGCACTTTGTGCCGCTGGTCTCGATCGCCCGGGCCGCGCAGGCTGC
>NZ_JBYRFX010000495.1:0-11726 GCF_057815775.1 Inquilinus sp. | reverse complement strand
ATCGCGAAATTCACGGGGTACAGCGTGTCCTCGACGATGGTGACCGGGAAGTCGCGGGCGACCGTGGCAGCGACGTCGGCGGCCGCGGCCGCATTCACCTTGATCGTCGGCGTGCTGGCGTCCAGCCGCGGCGCGTGGAAGGCCTGTTCCAGGGTCATGCCGCAATCGACGATGTAGGAGACCAGCTGCAGCAGCGCCGGGAAGATCGACCGGCCGCCGGCGGCGCCGATCGCCAGCAGCGGCCGGCCTTGCCGGCCCAGGATCAGTGGGCACATATTGGCCAGCGGCTGGGCCGACGGTGCCATGGAGTTCGGCTGGCCGAGCCGCGGGTCGAACCACATCATGCCGTTGTTCATCAGGAACCCGGCGTGCGGCAGCACGACCTTGGAGCCGAAGCGGGACAGCACGGTGTTGGTCAGCGACACCATGGTGCCCGCGGCATCGACCACGCTGACATGGCTGGTGCAGCCGGGATCGCTGGACAGCCCGGCGTGGCCCATCCCGGTCAGCCGCCGGCGATAGGCTTCGCGGGCCGCACGGGCATAGGCCAGCGCCCCGCGCGCATCCGGCCCGTCGCCCCAGGCGGTCCGCGGCGACAGCAGATCCAGTGCTTCCAGCAAGCTCGGGCCGCCGCTCAGCCCCGGCATCACCGTGACGTCCCAGTCGCGATAGCGGCCGTGCAGCGGTTCGGCCCAGCGCGGCTGGTAGGCGGCGAGGTCCGCGGCGGTGATGCGCGACCCAGCCTCGGCCAAATCGGCGGCGATCAGTTCTGCCGTCTCGCCCTCGTAGAAATCGCGTGCCCCCGCTTCCGCCAGTCGCCGCAGCAGCCGGGCCTTGGCCGGCATCGGCCGGTGCTTCCCTTCCGCGGCCTTCGGCGCCTGGCCGCGGTCCAGCAGCAGGGCGCTGCTCGCCTCGAACCGGGCCAGGGTGTGAGCCTCGATCGAAATGCAGAAGGCGGCGTACCAGTCGACCTCCAGCCCCCGCTCGGCATGGGCGATGGCGGGCGCCAGCGCATCGGCCCAGCCGATGGTGCCGAACCGCTCCAGCGCCGCCGCCAGCCCGGCGACCGCGCCGGGCACGCAGATCGAGGACGGGCCGATCAGGTTGCGGTCCTCGGCCACGGACGGCCAGTCGAACCAGTTGCCGGTGTCGGCGCCGGCCAGCGGGTAGTCGGCCGGGTCCAGCGCGGCCGGCGCCCGGACGTTGAAGTCCAGCGCCGACACCGCGCCCGTCGCCCCGTCGGCATGCAGCAGGAAACCGCCGCCGCCGATGCCGGACAGCCAGGGTTCGACCACGCTCAGCACCAGCGCCGTCACCACCGCCGCGTCCATCGCGTTGCCGCCGCGGGCCAGGATCGCGGCGCCGGCCTCGGCCGCATAGCGGTGCTGGGCCGCGACCAGGCCGTGCCGGCTGCGGACCTCGGTCTTTGCCGTCACTTGGGCCGTCCGAACCGGCGCGGCTCCACCGGCCCGGGAATGTCCGATGCGGCCTGGAACCGGCCGGCATTGGTCGATCGCGCATGATGCGCCGCGACCTCGCCCACCGTCGCGATCCACACCGTGGGTTCGGCCGTGATCCGCTCCAGCAGGTGCTCCAGCAGACGCAGCCGCTGGGCGCGGCCCGAGATCCAGTCGTGGACGGTCAGCATGAACAGACCGCCCAGCCGGTGCAGCCCGTCCCATTCGTCCAGCCAGCCCTCCAGGATCGGTCCCGGCGCGGCCGGTGGCCACTGGTCGGTGCCGCCGCCGGTGAATTTGAAGAACACCGCGTCGTCGATCGCCCATTGCACCGGGATCTCGACCACGCCGTCGATCTCATAGGGATGGTCGGCGCCCATCAACGAGCTGTCGTAGAAGCCGTGCCGGCGGATCTCCGCCAGCATGTGCGGCGTCATCTCCCAGGCGGGCGAACGGAAGCCTTTCGGCACCGCGCCGGTCTGGCGCCGGAACACCTCGATCGACGCCTCCAGCGCGCCGGTGAACTCGGCGTCGCTGCTCTGGGCCACGATCTCGTGGAAATAGCCGTGCAGCCCGATCTCATGCCCCCGCTCCAGGAAGGCCGGCAGCAGCTCGGGGTTGGCCTCGGCTACGGCGCCGGGCACGAAGAAGCTGCCCTTGACGCCGAAGCGGTCGAGCAGATCGAGCAGCCGCCAGATCCCCAGCCGCGGGCCGAAGCGGCGCTGCTCCAGCTGGCCGAGCGACCGCGTCGCCTCCGGCGCGCGCTGCGACCAGAGATACGGGGAATCGGCATCGACATCGACGGTGAAGCAGAAGGCGCTGTCGCGGCCTTCCGGCCAATGGTAGCGCGGCCAGGGCTGGACCATGGATGCCTCCTATAGCGGGGTCTTCTTCGCCTGGTACACGGCCATCGACCCGATCGAATTGCCGCCAACGACCGTCAGCGTCGACCCGGTGATGTAGCCGGAGCCCTCGCTGGCCAGGAACAGCACGGCGTTGCCGACATCGGCGGCCGAGGACGGACGGCCCAGCGGGATCGACCCGCTGGTCGCCGCCACATGCTCTTCGGTCAGCAGGCTGACCTTGCTGCCGGCGATGAAGCCGGGCTCGACCGCGTTGACCCGGATGCCGAACTCCGCCAGCTCGATGGCGAAGCCTTTGGTCAGCCGGTCCAGCGCCGTCTTCGACACGCAGTAGGGCACCACGGTCTTGCGCATCTTGCGCGACGCGCCGGAGGAGATGTTGATGACGCTGCCGCCGGTCTTGGCGGCGATCATCTGCCGGGCCACCGCACGGGTCAGCAGGAAGGGCGCGCGCAGGTTGACGTCGAAGATCCGGTCCCATTCGGCGACGTCGATGTCCAGCAGGAAGCCGCTGGGATAGACGCCGGCATTGTTGACCAGGATGTCCGCGCTGCCCCAGCGGTCGCCGATCTCGGCTATCAGCCGGTTGATCTCGCCCTCGTCGCGCAGATCGGCGGCATGGCTGAAGCGGTCGCCGGTCAGGTTCGCCGCGAGACGGTCGAGATCGGCCTCCGACGTGTCGGTCAGGCACAGTTTGGCGCCGGCCTGGGCGAAGGCCGCGGCGATCCAGCTGCCGACCACGCCGCAGGCGCCGGTCACCACCACGCGCTTGCCGTTCAGATCGTTCGGGATGTTCATGTCCACCTCTCGGCTTTGGGGCTCATCGGCTTTGGGGATCCAGGCGGTCGCGCAGCGCGTCGCCGATCAGATTGGCGGCCAGGACCAGCAGGAACAGGCACAGCCCGGGGAAGGTCGCGATCCACCAGGCGGTGGCGACGTAGTTGCGGCCGGTCGACAGCATCGCGCCCCAGCTCGGCGTCGGCGGCTGCACCCCGAGGCCCAGGAAGGACAGCCCGGCCTCGAACAGCACCATCAGGCCGAACTCCAGGGTCGCGACCACCAGCACGGCGCCCAGGATGTTGGGCAGGATGTGGCGGAACAGCACGCGCAGCGGCCCGGCGCCCATGAAGGCCGACAGCCGGACATAGGGGCGGCCGGCCACCGTCAGGGTCTGGGCATAGGCGACGCGGGCGTAGCGCGGCCAGCGCGTCAGGGCCAGCACCAGGATGACGTTCAGCAGGCCGGGGCCGACCACCGCGACGGTGATGATCGCCAGCAGGATCGCCGGCACCGACAGGAACACGTCGACCACGCGCATCACCGCGATCTCGGTGACCCCACGGAGATAGCCGGCCAGCATGCCCAGCACGGTGCCGACGATGCCGGACAGCACCACCGAGATCACCGCGACCAGCAGCGAGATCCGGGCGCCCCACACCAGCCGGCTCAGCAGGTCGCGGCCGAGCTCGTCGCTGCCCAGGAGGTAATGCACGTTGCGGGCGATGGTGCCGGGCGGCTTCAGGCGGCCGAGCAGGTTCTGCGTGTTCGGGTCGTAGGGCGCCACCAGCGGCGCCAGCAGCGCGGCCAGGGCAAACAGCACCAGGATGGCGATGAACGGCGCCGCGCGCCGCAGCGGGCTGCGGGTGGCGGCAGGCGCGGGGGCGGCGGTCGTGCTCATCGGCCTGCGCCCCCCAGCCGGATGCGGGGGTCGACCGCGCTGTACAGCAGGTCGGTCAGCAGATTGAGGAGGATGGTGACGAAGGACCCCAGCAGCACCACCCCCTGCACGATCGGGAAGTCGCGGGCCAGGATCGACTGGACGCTCAGCTGGCCCAGCCCCGGCCAGGCGAACACCGTCTCGACGATCACCGCGCCGGCCAGCAGGTTCGAGATCTCCAGCCCGGCGACGGTGATGACGGGGATCGAGGCGTTGCGGGCGAGGTGGCGCAGCAGCAGGCGCCCGGTGCCGGCGCCGCGGGCGCGGGCGGTGCGGACATAGTCCTTCGACAGCTCCTCCAGCAGCGCCGTGCGCGTCACCCGGGCGAAGGTCGCCATGCTGAGCAGCCCGAGCGCGACCGACGGCATCACCAGATGGTCGATCCCGCCGGTGGAGGAGGGCGGCAGCCAGCCCAGCGTGACGGCGAAGACCAGGATCATCAGGATCCCGCTCCAGAAGGTCGGCATGCTCTGCGCCGCCAGCACCAGCCCGGCCAGCAGGCGGGCGGCCAGCCGGTCGCGATACAGCGCCAGCACCACCCCGACCGGGACGCCCAGGCCACAGGCGACCAGCAGCGCGCCCGCCGCCAGCGCCAGGGTGTAGGGCAGGCGCGAGGCGATGATGACCGTCACCGGCACGTTCTGCACCACCGACCGGCCCAGGTCGAACCGCGCGATCTCACCCAGGAAGGACAGGTACTGCACGCCGAGCGGCCGGTCGAAGCCGAGCGAATGGCGCAGCGCCTCGATATCCGCCTGGGTTGCCGTGTCCGGCACCAGCAGGAAGGTCGGGTCCCCGGTCAGCCGCTGCAGGAAGAAGATCAGCGTCGCCACGCCGAAGATCGTCAGCAGCGCCAGGCCCAGGCGGCGGAGCAGGAAGGCGGTCATGCCTGGTGCCCGTCCTCCCTCATTCCGACCAGCCCATGCGGTTCAGGAACAGGCTTTCATTCGGCGTCGGCGTCCATTGCAGCGGCTTGGCCGCGCCATAGATCGCCACGGTCTGGAACAGCGGCACGACCGGCAGCTCGGTGGCGATGAAGGTGCTGACCTTGCGGTAGTCGACCAGCCGCCGGTCGGTGTCCAGCGTCGCCCGGGCGTCGTCCAGCCAGCCGTCCAGCTCCTTGTTCTCGACGATGGTCCAGGGATTGCCGGAATGGAACAGTTGGTACAGCGCGCCATCCGCGTCCTGGCAGGCGCAGGACGACCGGCTGACGGCCAGGGCCGGGCCGCCCGCCGCGCCCTGCTGGATCAGCTTCAGGAAGGTCGGGGTGTCGACCAGGGCGATGCTGGCGTCGAAGCCCACATCCGCCAGCTCCTGCTGGATCGCCTGGACCACGCGCTGGTCGAAGAAGGCGCCGGTCGCGATCTCGACCTTGGGCGATCCGCCGACCTCGGCGACCAACGCCTTGGCCTTGTCAGGGTCGAAGGGCAGGCCCGGGATGTTGTCGAACCAGCCGAAATGGGCCGGCGTCACCATCTGCCCGATCGGCTTGTCGAGGCCGCCGAGGATGCCCTGGGTGATCCCCTCCTTGTCGATCGCATAGGCCACGGCCTGCCGCAGCCGCAGATCGTCGAAGGGTGGCTTGGTCGGGTTCAGGCGCAGATAGGCCAGCCGTTCGGTCAGGGCATACAGCCGCTTGCCGCGGCCGGAGGCTTCGAGCTGGCCGGCCAGGTCGGAATCGAGCGAGACCACCAGGTCGGCGGTGCCGGCCTGGACATCGGCCAGCCGGGTGGCGGCATCGGGCACGGCGCGGAACACCGCGGTTCCGAACGGGCCCTTGGTGCCCCAATAGGCGTCGTTGCGGGACAGGGTCACCGCCACGCCGCGCTGCCAGCCCTCGAATTTGTACGGCCCGCTGCCGACGGGATGCAGGTTGAAGGCGTCGTTGCCCACCGCCTTGACCACATGCTCCGGCATGATCGACAGCTTCACCAGCTGCGCCAGCAGGGCGGGGTAGGGGCCGGCCAGGGTCAGCACCACGCTGTGCGGCCCCGTCGCCTCGGCCTTGACGATCTTGTCGAACTGGCCCTGCTGCGGGCTGGCCAAGGCCGGGTCGATGATCCGGTTGACGCTGAAGGCGACATCCTCCGGCGTCAGCGGACTGCCATCATGGAAGGTGACGCCGTCGCGGATCTGGAATTCGACCTGGGTGTCGGACAGCGTCTTCCAGGCGGTGGCGATCTGCGGTGCGATCGCGCCCTGGTCATCGCGGGTGACCAGATTGTCGAAGATGTTGCGATAGACGTAGTAGCTGTCCGGGTTCCACTGCAGCTGCGGATCCAGGGTCGACGGCTCGTTGACCAGATCGACCACGAAGCGGTCCTGGGCCGCCATCGCCGGCCCTGCGGCCAGCGCGGCGGCCAGGGCGACCGCCGCGCCGAGCCGGCGAAGCGTGGACGGGCGGGTCATGGTCATTCCGCCCAGGACATGCGGTTCAGGAACAGGCTCTCATTCGGCGTCGGCTGCCAGTTCAGCGGCTTGGCCGCGCCGTAGATGATGGCCGACTGGTACAGCGGCAGCACCGGCACCTCGGTCGCGACGATCTTGTTGACCTGGCCGTAGCGGCCGAGGCGGGTGGCCTCGTCCAGGGTCGAGCGCGCCTCGACCAGCAGCTTGTCGACCTCGGCATTGCGGTAGCTCGACCAGCCGCTGCTGCTGTGCAGCAGCGGGAACAGCACGCCGTCGGCATCCTGGCAGGCGCAGGACCAGCGGCCGAAGCTCAGATTCGGCCCGTCCTCCGAATTGCCCTGCGACCGCTTGAGATAGGTCGCCATGTCGCTCATCGAGATCTTCACGTCGAAGCCGGCATCGGCCAGCTGCTGCTGCAACGCCTGGACGATGCGCTGGTCGAACACCGGCGCGGTCGCCAGCTCGACCTCGGTCTTCGCCGCCGGCCCGGCCTCGGTGACCAGTGCCTTGGCCTTGTCGGGGTCGTAGGCATAGCCCTCGACGCCGTCGGTCCAGCCGAAATGGGCGGGGGTCAGCAGCTCAGCCACCGGCTTGTCGTAGCCGCCCAGAATGCCTTCGGTCAGCCCCTGCTTGTCGATTGCATAGGCCACCGCCTGGCGCAGTTTCGGGTTGTCGAAGGGCGGCTTCAGCGTGTTCAGCCGGAAATAGGCGACGCGTTCGGTCAGCACGACCAGCGGCTTGGCCTTGTCCGATCCCGTCAACTGTGCCGCCAGATCGCTGTCGAGCGTGACCGCCAGGTCGGCGGTGCCGGCCTGCAGGTCGGCCAGGCGGGTGGCGGCGTCGGGCACGGCGCGGAACACCGCGGTCGCGAACGGGCCCTTCTTGCCCCAATAGGCATCGTTGCGGGCCAGGGTCACGGCCACGCCGCGCTGCCAGCCTTCGACCTTGTACGGGCCGCTGCCGACCGGGGCCAGGTTGAACGCCTCGTTGCCGACCGCCTCGACCACATGCTTCGGCACGATCGACAGCTTCACCAGCTGGGCCAGCAAAGCGGGGTAGGGGCCATCGGTCTTCAGCCGGACCGTGGTCGGGCCGGTGGCCTCGGCGCCGGTGATCTTGTTGAACTGGCCCAGCTGCGGGCTGGCCAGCTTCGGGTCGGTGATGCGGCGGACGCTGTAGGCGACATCCTCGGCAGTCAGCTTCTGGCCGTCATGGAAGGTGATGTCGTCGCGGATCTGGAATTCGATCTCGGTGTCCGAGACGTATTTCCACGACGTCGCCACCTCGGGCGCAATCTTGCCCTGGTCGTCGCGGGTGACCAGGTTGTCGAAGACGTTGCGGTAGACGTAGTAGCTGTCCGGGTTCCACTGCAGCTGCGGGTCGAGCGACGACGGCTCGTTGACCAGGTCTACGACGAAGCGGTCCTTGGCCGCCCAGGCGGGCGCCGCCGCCAGCATCATCGCCCCCAGCGCGATCCCGACGGTGGCGCCGAGCCATCCGGTTCCGATCCGATTCATGACCTGTCCCCCTGTTGTGATGGCCGCTGTGGACGGGCCCTTGGCGCCGTCGCATCCGGTCCGGTTTGTCGTGGCTGTCCATCCTCGGCCCCGGCTGGTTCCAGGGTCGATGGCAGGTTCAGCAGGCCGTCGGTCACGAAGCTCTGGAAAGCCGTGATCGCCGCATCGATCGCGCGCTGGGCCGCCGCTGCGTCGCCATCGGTAAGCGCCTCGATCAGCTTCTCCCGGCCGATCGGCCGGTGGTATCGCCCGGCGAGGTCGAAGAAGGCCACGATCCGGTCGGCCTGGTTCCAGGCCTCCGCCAGCCAGCGGCCGACCAGCCCGCCCGCCCGCGTTGCGAGATGGTCCAGGATCTGCCGGTCCGTGCTGCGGGCCGTGACCGCGGCCTGGCGATCGTCGCGGCCCTGCAGCGCGGCGCCGATCCGGGTCAGCGCGGTCAGCCGGGCGGCTTCGTCCGGCGACAGCCGGACTGTCGCCAGGCCGGGCTCGATCGCCCGGCGGGCCTTGATGACATCGCCGATCAGGGCGCCGGTCACCGGCGCCACCCGCCAGCCGCGGCGCGGCTCGGCGGTGACCAGCCCCTCGCCCGCCAGGGTGGTCAGGGCGGCCCGGATGGCGGCCCGGCCCAGGCCGAACCGGCCGGCGATCTCGGGCTCCGAACATTGGGTGCCCGGCCGCAGTTCGCACTCGATCAAGGCCCGGCGCAGCCGTTTCAGCGCGAAGGCCGCCTTCGGCTCGGCGCCCGGCGGCTGGGTTAGGGCGAAGGGCGAGGAATGATCATACATAAAGCGGATGCTCTCATTGTACGTAACATCTCACAAGAGGGATTCTGATATTACACTACCAAAGGATGTATTAGCGCTCATATCGTGTGAAAGGGCAGCGGAGGAACACAGCCGGACTGAACGGGTATCGCGCCACGTGCTCGCCCTGCGCAAACCGGCCCAGGGCCTGGGTTTCAGGCCACAGAACCGCGAGTGCGGGGGCCGATTGCCGCACGGCGCAACTGCGACTGATAAGCATTTTCGTCCTATGTTAGCGTGCGCCTCGTTCCATTCCGTACGTCCGTCTGGAGAGAGTGTTGCGTATATTTCCGGCCCCGCATTGGAAGCCGTTGGCGCTGGTCGCAGCCGTGCTGCTGATCGCGAACCCGAGCGTCGGAGGCAGCACCGGCCTGTCGCCCGACCGGGATCCCTACAAGGCCGAGATCCGCCGCACCGACATGGGCGTGCCGCACATCAAGGCGGATAATTGGGGCGGTCTCGGCTATGGCTACGGCTATGCCCAGGCGCAGGACAATCTGTGTACCCTGGCGGACGCCTTCCTCACCTACCGGGGCGAACGGTCCAAGTATTTCGGCGGCGATGCGGTGGCCACGTCCATCAGCACCATCGGCCGGCCGAAGAACCTCGATTCCGATTTCTTCCACCGCCAGGTCATCCCGGCCGATACGCTCGGCCCCCTGGTCGCGGCCCAGCCGCCGGAACTGCGGGCCCTCGTCGCCGGATTCGCCGCCGGTTACAACCGCTATATCAAGGATCTGAAGCCCGGCGGCGCCAACGCCGCCTGTGCCGGCCAGCCCTGGGTGCTGCAGATCACGGCGGATGATGTCTACCGGCGCATGCTGGCCGGCAACATGGCCGGCGGCTTCAGCAACTTCGTGGCGCCGATCGCGGAGGCCCAGCCTCCCGGCGCCGCGGCACCGGCCCGCAAGGCCGGGGGCGCCGACATCCTGCCGCCCGCCCTCCAGGTCGGGGGCCAGGCCGGGGTCGGCAGCAACGCCATCGGCTTCGGCGCCGCCGGCGCCGGCCCGGACGGGCCGCTGCTGTTCGGCAATCCGCATTGGTACTGGCGCGGGCCGGACCGGTTCTACCAGGCCCAGCTGACCATCCCGGGCCGGCTCGACGTCAGCGGCGTGTCCTTCCTCGGCATCCCGGTGATCCTGATCGGCTACAACGCCGACGTGGCCTGGAGCCACACCGTCTCGACCGCCCGCCGCTTCGGCTTCTACCAGCTGACCCTGGCGCCGGGGGATCCCACCGCCTATCTGCGCGACGGCAAGCCGGTGAAGATGACGGCGACGCCGGTCACGGTGGAGGTGCGACAGGATGACGGCCGGGTCGTGCCGGTGTCGCGCACCCTGTACCGCACCCAATATGGCCCGGTGGTCGACCTGTCGAAGCTGAACCCGGCACTCGGCTGGACCCCGGCCTCCGCCTTCGCCATCCGCGACATCAACGCCGACAGCCTGCGCAGCTTCCAGACCTGGCTGCGCTGGAGCCGGGCGACCTCGCTCGACGACTTCATCGCCATCCAGCGCCAGACGGCGTCGATGCCCTGGGTGAACACCATCGCCATCGGCCGCGGCAACCCGCAGGCCTGGTACGCCGATATCGGCGCCATCCCGAACGTCCCGCCGGACCAGCTGGCGGCCTGCGCCACGCCATTCAGTGCGCCGATGAACGCCGTGCTGCCGCGGGTGCCGGTGCTGGACGGGTCGAAGAGCGCCTGCGACTGGCGCAGCGATGCGGATTCGGTGCAGCCCGGCGCCCTAGGCCCAAGCCGGATGCCCAGCCTGCGGCGCGGCGACTATGTCGCCAACATGAATGACAGCTATTGGCTGGTGAATCCCAAGGCGCCGCTGGCCGGCTTCCCCGATATCGTCGGCCCGGTGGCCGAGTCGCTGTCGACGCGGACGCGGATGGGCCAGATCCTGGCCCAGGGCCGCATTGCCGGCACCGATGGCTATCCCGGCCGGGGCGCAACCGTCGAAACGGTCGAGGCCATGGTGCTGAACAGCCGCGCCCTGACCGCCGAGCTGTTCAAGAACCAGCTGCTCGCCGCCGTGTGCACCGGGGCACCGATCTCCGTCGCCGCCGACCCGCTGACCGGCCAGGCGATCGCGCCGGCGCAGGATGTCGACCCGGCGCAGGCCTGCGCCGTGCTGAAGGATTGGGACAACACCGGCAATGCCGACGCCCGCGGCGCCCGGCTGTGGGACGAGGTCTGGGCCCGCGTCGACCTGCTGCCGGCCGACCAGCTCTACACCGTGCCGTTCGATCGGGCCGATCCGGTGAACACGCCGCGGCAGCTGAAGACGGATGCGCCGGACGCGCTACGCCAAGCCTTCGGCGCGGCCATCATCAAGGTGCAGCACAGTGGCTTCGCCCTCGACGCCCCGCGCGGCGACACCCTGTTCGCGACGCGGGACGGTGAGAAACTCGGTCTGTTCGGCGGCTGCCCGGAGCCGGGCTACTTCACCGTCGCCTGCCCGGACACGCCGGTCGGGCCGGACAGCCGCAGCATGGATGGCGACCCGCATGGCAACAGCTATATGCAGATCGTCACCTTCCCCCGGGGCCGGGTGGATGCCCGCACCCTGCTGGCCCCGTCGCTGTCGGACGATCCGGAGTCACCGCATTTCGGCGACGGGACCCGCCGCTATGCCGCCAAGCAATGGGTGAAGATGCCGTTCGCCGAGTCCGAGATCCTCGCCGACCCGCACTACACCACCCTGACCATCGGCGAATGAGAGGTCGTTTGGAAACGCACCTGGTGCGGCCGTCTGGCGGCGGCCTCGAAGCTTCCGGTGCTCACGGACCCAAACGTCCGCTGCGCGCCCGTTCTCGACACCACCGCCATCCGACTCACGCCAGCGCATTTCCAAACAGTCGCTGACATGCCGGAATCCGGAAAATAAGAATCAAATTGATTTCAAAAGTAGCCAGATATGTCCCCTTCGAAATCGTCTCGTAACACCGCG
>NZ_JBYRFX010000494.1:0-1753 GCF_057815775.1 Inquilinus sp. | reverse complement strand
CCTTGGCCTCGGCGCTGTTCATCGCCGCCTTCAGCTTGCCGCCGGTGGTGTCGAAATCCTTGCCGCCATAATTGGTCAGGCCGGACAGGTAGCCGGGATGGATCGTCGCCCAGCTGCGGCTGCCGCGGACGCCGACGCCGTAGAAGCCCTGGTTCAGCGCGCTCAGCTTGCCGGCCTGGTCGACCATCTCCGGCAGGTCTTTCGGCGGCTTCATGCCGGCGGCGTCGAAGATCCGCTTGTTGTAGGCGACGCTGTTCAGCTCGAAGCCCCAGGGCACGGCCCATTGCTTGGCGCCGTCGCCGCCCAGCGGCTGGCCCGGCACGCCCGACCAGGCGGTGGAGGCGCGCAGGCCCGGCAGCACATCGTCCCAATTGTAGGCGGCGGCCGTCAGCGCGGGGTTCTTGATGTACTGGTTCATGTCGACCAGCCAGCCGGCCGGGCCGTATTGCCAGGTCTGGTAAGCGCCGGTCATGAACACGTCGTATTGCGGCGACTTGCTCGACAGGGTGGCGGTGACCTTGTCGAAATAGACATCCTCCGGGAACACGTCGTAGCTGACGTCCAGCCCGGTCAGCGCCTTGAAGTTGTCGAGGTTGGCGATCATCGCATCCGTGTAGGGATGCTTGTTCAGCAGCAGGCTGATCTTCTTGCCGGCGAACTTCTTGAAGTCGGGGCCGTCGGCGGCCAGGGCCCGGGTCCCGGCCTGGTTCAGCATGAATCCGGCCGTCGCGGCACCGATGCCGAGCTTGGCGGCACCGGTCATCAACTCCCGCCGTGACAGGCGGCCGGCGATATGGGCGTCAAAGAGATCGGTCGTGCGTTTCATCACTGGTTCCTCCCTCGATGTTTCTGGTTGTCAGCTGGTCTCGCGTTGACCCTGCCGTTGCGGTGGCCGGGCCCCGCGGCGCGCGGCCATCGCCACCGCCGCGGATTCGTCGATGATCAGGTCGGTCACCACCCCGCTCATCAGCGCGGCGGTGATGGCGTCGGCCTTGACCGCGCCGCCGGCGATGGCGACGACTTTCCGCCCACGCAGGTCGTCCAGCCCGACGCTCAGGGCGCGGTCGTTGACCTCGGAGGCGACGCGGTGGCCGCCCCCGTCCAGGAACTGCCCTGCCAGGTCGCCGACCGCGCCGGCCGCACGCAGGTCGTCATAGTCGGCCCGGGTCAGCACCCCGGTCTGCAGCATGTGGGCTTGGCGTCCCAGTTCGCCGACGCCGACCAGGCACAGGGTGGATTGGTGGGCCAGGGCCAGCACCGCCTGGACGCTCTTCTGCGACAGCATCACCGCCTTGTCGCCCAGGCTGTCGGCGGCCATCGGCACCGGCATGAAATAGCCCTCGCCGCCAGTCTTGTCGGCCAGGCGCTGCACCACGTCGAACGGGTTGGCGGAGGATTTGCGGGTCAGGCTGCCCAGCAGCGAGACGAACTTCGTGTCGGGCGCCGCGATCCGGGGCAGGCGGTTGACCAGGGCGGCCAGGGTGCGGCCGTGGCTGACGCCGATGACCTTGGCGCCGGAGGTCTCGAGATAGCGGGAGAGATAGGCGGCGCCCTCGGCCCCCAGGGCCTCGAAGGGCTGGTCGTCCACGTCGATCGCCGGGACCACGCGGCAGAAGCCGAGACCGAAGCGGTCGATCAGCCCGTCCTCCAGCTTCAGGCATTCGGCCGGGCGGCCGGCGATGTGGACGCTGACCAGCCCGAGCTCCTCGGCCAGCGAGATGAGGCGGTGGACCTTGACCCGCGACACGCCCAG
>NZ_JBYRFX010000493.1:0-8696 GCF_057815775.1 Inquilinus sp. | reverse complement strand
ACGCCCTCGCGCAGGGCGCGGCGGAAATCATCCTCGCTCCACTTGCCGATACCGGTGTCCGGGTCGGGCGTGATGTTCGGGGTGTAGAAGGTGCCGAACGGCGTCTTCAGCGCCCGGCCGCCGGCCAGCACCTTGGCATCGGCCCCCGGCGCGGTGTGGCAGGCGGCGCAGCCGCCGGCGGCGAAGACATAGGCACCGCGCGCGACCGGGTCCGCCGAGGCCGGGTCCGGCTGCACGGGGTCGGCCGCCCGGGCCGCGCCCGCCGTCAGGCCCAGGATGATGGTCAGGCCGAGGGCCTGGAGGATGGGGAGCGGCTGCATGCTGGCTGGCCTCCAGGGTCGGGAGCTCGCGATTCGCTTGTTATACCCGATCCCTCGGGAGGCCCATCTATTCCCGGACGAGGCGGATTGCCGCCGGTCAGGCGACGCGTTCGCCCTCGCGCCACACCGCCCGGATCACCGGCACGCCGTCGACCAGGCGCACGCGCAGCAGGTCGGCCCGCAACCCCGGCTCGATCCGGCCACGATCCACCAGCCCGGCGGCGCGGGCGGGGTTGACCGTCACCGTGGCCAGCGCCTGCGGCAGGCTGATCCCGGGCGCATCCTCGCCCCCACCTGCCGCCAGAGTGAAGGCGCCGTGCAGCAGGCTGATCGGGACATAGTCGGAGGACAGGATGTCGACCAGCCCTTCGCGCGCCAGCTCACCGGCCGAGACATTGCCGGAATGCGACCCGCCGCGGACCAGGTTCGGCGCGCCCATCAGCACCTGCAGCCCGTGTGCGCGTGCCGCCCGGGCCGCGGCAAGGGTGGTCGGGAATTCCGACACCACCATGCCCAGCGCCGCCGCCTCCTCGACATGGGCCACAGTCTCGTCGTCATGGCTGGCGATCGGCAGGCCGCGGGCGCGGCCGATCGCGGTCAGCGCGTCGCGGTTGGTGACGCCATGGGTGCGCGACGCCGCGATCCGTTCCGCCGTCTGCGCGTCGATCTGTTCGTCGGTCATGCCGAGCATGCCCTTGTAGATCTCGCGATACTTGGTCAGGTCGGCGAACTGGCGGTGGCCGGGGGCGTGGTCCATCACCGACATGAACTGCACCAGCGGATCGTCGCGGAACGGCTCGAACAGCTCGAGCACGCGCAGATCGGTCACCTCGCAGCGCAGGTGCAGGAAATGCTCGGCCCGCAGCATGCCGCCATTCTGCGCCTGGCGGATGCCGTCGACCATCGGCCGCAGCGTCTCCAGCCGGTCTTCGCCGCTGCGGCCGCCGACCAGCGCCAGGGCGTCGAACACGGTGGTGATGCCGGCCGACGACACCTGGGCGTCATGCGCCATGACGGCCGCCACCGCCGGCCAATGCACACCCGGCCGCGGCGTGTAGTGCCGCTCGAGATGGTCGGTGTGCAGCTCGACCAGCCCCGGCAGCAGGTAGTCGCCTTCGAAATCGATCGCCCCGGCCGGCTGCGCCGCGCCGCTGTCCAGATGCGTGATGACGCCGCCCGACGCGGCGAGGCTGCCGGTCAGCTCGGCATCCGCGGTCACGATCCGCGCATGGGCGACGATCAGATCCCCCGCCATGGGTCAGTCCTTCTCTGCTCTTCCGCGCCGTGGGGGCCTCTGCCGGGCCCGCCCCTGCCGCCTATATGGGCGCCGCCGCCGGGGCCGCAAAGCCCCGGCGCGCCGGCCCGGTTCCGGGCGCCCTTATGCCCCGGCCTTTGCGACGAATTGATGACTCGGGCCGGCCTGCGGCGAATTTGTCTCGGGATAGGTGATGCGTTCGACCCCGGCGAAGCGGCGCATGCGGTCGAGCTGGCGTTCGAGGCGGGCCAGCCGCGCCTTGCTGGACCGCACCTTCGGCTCCCACCACAGGCCCGCGACCGCCAGGTCGCCAGTGTCCCGTTTGGCCCGCATGTCGATCCGGCCGACGAAGCGGTCGCCTTCCAGGATTGGGAAGACGTAGTAGCCCCAGCGTCGCTTGGCCTCCGGCACGAAGGCCTCGAACCGGTAGTCGAAGGCGAACAGCCGTTCCAGCCGCTGGCGGTTGCGGATCACCGGGTCGAAGGGCGACAGCACCCGCAGCACATCCGGCGCCGGCGCGGCCGCCGCCAGCCGCACCTCGATATCGGCCGGAGCGAAGGATGCGGTGGTCTTGCCGTCCGCGCCCTCGACATGGACGACACACAATTCGCCGCTGCGGGTCAGCCGGTCGCACCACCGCTCCGCCTCGCGAATGGTGATGAGGTCCCAGAAGCCGGCGATCTCGGCCGGCCGGGCCATGCCCAGCCGCTCCAGCGCCGAGCGGCAGGCCCAGTCGACCACCGCCTCCGGCTCCGGCACCGGGCCGCGATATGCCTCCGGGATCACCCGTTCGGTCAGGTCGTAGACCTTCTGGAAGCCCTCGCGCCGGGCCACGGCCAGCACGCCGGTGCGCCACAGGAACTCCAGCGCCATCTTGGACGGCGTCCAGTCCCACCAGCCGCCGGAGGGGCGCTGGCGCTCCTCCTCGAAGCTGCGGGTCAGCAGCGGCCCTTCGGTCGCCACCCGCTCGCGCACCTGCTCCAGCACCTTCGGGAAGTCCGGACCGGCCTCGGCCCACCAGCGGCTGGTGGCGGTGCGTGCCTGCACATCGGCGAAGCGCCGCGACCAGTAAGGGAAGAACCGGGTCGGGATCAGAGACGCATCATGGGTCCAGCCCTCGAACAGGCCGCGGGTCTTTTCCACCAGTCGCGGCAGCTGGGTCTGGGCATAGCCGTGGCGGCGCGCGAACAGGATCATGTGATGCGCGCGCTCAACCGTGTTGATGCTGTCGATCTGGACGAAGCCGATGCGGTCGACCAGCGCCTGGCATCCCTCCACCGTCAGCCGGCCGAGCGGCGGGTCGGACAGCGCGTGCAGATCGAGGAACAGGCGCCGGGCGTCGGCATTGGCGATAGGGAGAGGCGTATGGTCGACCATGAACGATACGAGAACATAGCCACCCCGGGCTGGGCAAGCGCGAAAGCCGCAAGCCCCTCCCCGCGCCGTTCGCGTCGGCTATAACAGGGGCAAATCACCCGAGGTTTCGCCGTGACCACCACCATCGCCCCCGAATCGCCGCGCCAGGATGCGGTGCTCGACCTGATCCGGCAATCGGACGCCTATGCGGCGAGCCTGTACCCGGCCGAAAGCAACCACATGCTCGACCTCGCCGCGCTGGAGCGGCCGGAGGTGCGCTTCTTCGTGGCACGGCGCGACGGCCGCGCCGTCGGCTGCGGCGCCCTGGTGCTCGGGGGCGACGGCCAGGCCGAGCTGAAGCGGATGTTCGTCGACCCCGCGACCCGGGGGCTGAAGGTCGGGCGCGACCTGCTGGCCCGGATCGAGGCTGAGGCCCGCGATCTCGGTGTCCGGCTGATCCAGTTGGAAACAGGCACCCGCCAGCCGGAAGCGATCGGCCTGTACCGTCGCTTCGGCTATCTCGACCGCGGGCCCTTCGGCGATTACGGCCCGGACCCGCTGAGCGTCTTCATGGAGAAGACTCTGGGTTGAAACCCCGGCGGCGGCAGGGCCGCCGGGGTTTCTCCCTCACTCCGCCGGAGCAGCCGGCGGTGCCGGGATGCTCGGGGCGGCGAGCGATGCCGTCGGATCGGTCAGGAACCGGCCGACCACGCCGCCGATGAGGCCGCCGACGATCGGCGCCACCCAGAACAGCCAGAGTTGCTGCAGTGACAGCCCCTGGGCGATCAGCGCGACGCCGGTGCTGCGCGCCGGGTTGACCGAGGTGTTGGTCACCGGGATCGAGATCAGGTGGATCAGGGTCAGCGCAAGCCCGATCGCGATCGGCGCGAAGGGCGCCGTCGCCGGGTTGCTGACCACGCCGACGATGACGACGAGGAAGACCGCCGTCAGCACCACCTCCGAGACCAGCGCGGCCGTCAGGCCATAGCCATCCGGCGACCCCGCGCCATAGCCGTTCAGCGCGAAGCCCTTGGTGATATCGAAGCCGGCGGTGCCGGAGGCGATGACGTAGAGCACCGCGGCCGCGACCACCGCGCCGATCACCTGGGCCACCACATAGGGGGCCACATCGCCCGGGCTGGTCTTGCCCGCCGCCCACAACCCCACCGTGACCGCAGGATTGAAGTGGCCGCCGGAGATCAGGCCGAGCGCGAAGGCGCCGGTCAGCACCGTCAGGCCGAAGGCCGCAGCAACGCCGCCAAATCCGACATGCGATCCGGCCAGGACGGCCGTGCCGCAACCGCCGAGAACAAGCCAGAACGTTCCCAACGCCTCGGCAAGCACTCGTTTGAGCATGGAGTTTCCCTCCTCCTTGATCTCCATCCGCCGTTGGTGGCGTGGACGATCAAGTGCCCAATATAGTGAGTTCTGTAATCGCACGCAATAAAGTGACTTTTAGACAATATGAAACATTCATCTCACATCTGATTGCAATAGCGACCGAGAACGTTCTCCCGAACTCGCCACCCGGCAACATGGCATGCGGAAGAAGACTGGAGGCGACGACTTGGTATCCGGAGGATCCCGCTGTTCCGATCATGTCCTACTTTTGGATCGCGCAAGCGCCGGACGCGATCCGCGCCATCGGACATTGCCCCGGGCCGGGAGCCTCCCGCCACCTGCGCTATCGATAACGACGCCCGGCCTCTGCGCGCCTGGGCGATCATCAAGAAACAGTCGACTCCTGTCGCGAGATCGGCAGCCTTTCGGAAAACAAATGAGAGGAATAGGCCCTATATATGTAGGCAAATTTTCGCCGATCGCGGCAAATATAGGCAATAATTTGCCTATGATAGATGAAATCCAGTCTCGCATATCACGGTTCTGGATCCGCTATATTTACAGATCGGGCGGAATCGTTGCAGATACTTCGATAGATCGGTTCCTGACGAACCCCTTGGAATAGGGCCGGAGAGTGCCAGCCGAGGGCAGCGCCCCTTCCCCAGAGGCATGAGGAGACGTCGATGTCGCTGACGGTCAATTTCAAGAACAACCAATGGTCGCTGGTCAAGAACGGCACGGCGACGGCTGTTTCGCCGGAGCAGGCCACGGCATGGAAGCAGAAGCTGGACAGCCTCGCCCAGCAGCATGGCTTGAAAGATGCCGCCGACCTCCTGAAGCAAGGCACCGTCGTCGTTCCCGAGGAAGGCGACTCGCAATGGCGGATTGCCGAGGATTTCGGCGTGGCGCCCACGGATATCGCCAACACGGTCGTTCCGCTCAACACACAGTTCAGCAATCCCGACCTGATTCACACCTATCACGCCGGCGACACGAACCCGGATTTCGTGATGCTTCCCTTGCCGCCCGACGCCGATTCGACCGGCGATACCCCTGATGCGACGCAGCCGCCGACCTCAATCGACGCCAAGGCATCGCCGTCGGATGCGTCGAAAGCAATTCTGGCCCAGCCGGATCCCGCCAAGCAGAAGGCGATGGTGGCCGGCTATCTCGGCGCGCAGCCGGCGGACAAGCAGGACCAGGCCGCGATCGACCTGGCATCATATGACTATGGGAAACAGAGCGACGCGGTCCGCCAGATGATCTTCACCAGCCGGGTGGACCTCATCAAAGACCCCGACCCCGGCAAGCAGAAGACCGACCGTAAGGACGCGCTGGACCGGCTGGCGAAGCACAATTACACGCCCCAGGTCCATGTGCCGGAAGCCCCCAAGACCGACCCGAAGTTCGACGCCACGGTCGATTCCAGCATTCTCCACGCCGCGACAGCGCTGGGCTACAAGCGCGAGGATCTGCCCGACCTCAACAAGGACGCGAAGTAGCCCGCACCCCGGGTATCTGAAAACGCGGAAAGGCCGAGCAATGCGCCCGCATCGCCCGGCCCGGCCGCGCCTCGGGGCTCCCTCAGAGGCCGTTTTGAAACTCGCTGCGACGAGTCAGCTGGCGTGGTTTTCGAGAACCGGCGCGGAACGGACCTGAAGGTCCGTGAGCACAGGAAGCGCTTAAAACCGCGTCAGATGGCCGTCGCAGTAGAGTTTCGGGGTGGCCTCAACGGGCGCCTTCGTGCGCGATGGTATAGCGCTGATGCGCGTTGCTGGTGGTGGCGGAGGCGAGCTGGCGCCACGTGTGCAGGGCGTCGTCGTAATTGTCGAACGGTCCCTGCAGGCTGGTGGTGCCGTCGATCGGCCGGTCGAAGCGGGTGTCGGCGTATTCGCCGCCGATGATCCAGAATTTGTTCGGGCGGGTCATGGCATCCTCCTTCGGATACTAATGGCGGAGATCAGTGGAACTGGGCGGCTTCGGTCGAGTCGCCGAGGGCGGTGGTCGAGGCCTTGCCGCCTGAAATGGCGAGGCTGACGGCGTCGAAATAGCCGGTGCCGACCTCGCGCTGATGCTTGGTGGCGGTGTAGCCGTGCGCCTCGGCTGCGAACTCGGCCTGCTGCAGCTCGGAATAGGCCGCCATCTGCCGGTCCTTGTAGCCGCGCGCCAGCTCGAAGGTGGCGAAGTTCAGGCTGTGGAAGCCGGCCAGGGTGATGAACTGGAACTTGTAGCCCATGGCCCCCAGCTCGCGCTGGAACTTGGCGATGGTGGCGTCGTCGAGATTGGCCTTCCAGTTGAAGCTGGGCGAACAGTTGTAGGCCAGCCGCTTGCCCGGGAACTGCTTGTGGATGCCCTCGGCGAAGCGCTTGGCCTGGCCGAGATCGGGCTTCGACGTCTCCATCCACAGCAGGTCGGCATAGGGCGCGAAGGCCAGGCCGCGGGCGATGCAGTATTCCATCCGGTTCTCGGACTTGATCGGGTGGAAGCCTTCCTCGGTCCGGGTGCTGCGGTCGATGAAGGGGTGGTCGCGCTCATCCACATCGGTGGTGATCAGCTTGGCGCTTTCGGCGTCGGTGCGGGCCAGCACCAGGGTCGGCACCCCCATCACGTCGGCGGCCAGCCGGGCGGCGTTGAGGGTGCGGATGAAGCTGCGGATCGGCACCAGCACCTTGCCGCCGAGATGGCCGCACTTCTTCTCCGACGCCAGCTGGTCTTCGAAATGCACGCCGGCGGCACCGGCCTCGATCATCGCCTTCATCAGCTCGAAGGCGTTGAGCGGCCCGCCGAAGCCGGCCTCGGCATCCGCCATGATCGGCGCGAACCAGTGCCGCTTGGCACCGCCCTCGGCGTGCTCGATCTGGTCGGCGCGCTGCAGCGTGCGGTTGATCTTCTTCACCGCTTCCGGCACCGAATCCGCCGGGTACAGGCTCTGGTCCGGGTACATCTGGCCGGCGGTGTTGGCATCGGCCGCGACCTGCCAGCCGGAGAGGTAGATCGCCTCCAGCCCCGCCCGGACCTGCTGCATCGCCTGGGTGCCGTTGGTGGCGCCCAGCGCATTGACGAAGTCGCGCTTGTCCAGCAGCTCCCACAGCCGTTCGGCGCCGAGCCGGGCCAGTGTGTGCTCGATCCGGACGGAGCCGCGCAGCCGCTCGACATCGGCCGGGCTGTAGTCGCGGACGATGCCGTCGAACCGGCCGGTCCGGGCTTCGGTCTGGATCGGGGAGTCGAGGGGAGCCATCTTGTAAATCCTTTTCATCTCGGTCGGGGCAGCGCGCCGTATTGCACTGCGAAGCTGAGAATGATGTTGGGTCTGGCTCCATACGGCGTCAACGCAGCGTTGAGCGTGAAAGAGAAAGGTTGTAAATTCTGTTGATGGTTATTTTGTAAATCGGAGAAGAATGATGGCCGCGCGTAAGGCGATGCTGGGGCACAAGATCCGGCGGCTGCGGCGCGACCGCGAGGTCAACCAGGCGCAGCTGGCCGAGCGGCTCGGCATCTCCGCCTCCTACCTCAACCTGATCGAGAGCAACCAGCGGCCGGTCACGGTCGAGATCCTGCTGAAGCTGGGCCAGCTCTTCGATCTCGACCTCGCCAGCTTCGCCGAGGATGAGGGCGAGCGGCTGGTCGGCGGCCTGAGCGAGGTATTCGGCGACCCGCTGTTCGCGATACCGCGGCCCGGCACCGCCAGCCTGAGGCGGCAGGACATCATCGACCTGGCCGCCCAGGCGCCGGCGGCGGCCGAGGCGGTGCTGGCGCTGTACCAGGCCTATCGCGAGGGGCGCGAGACGCTGCGCCTGTTGGCCGAGAAGCAATCGGCGCCGGACAGCGCCTTCGCCGATGGCGGGTCGCCGCTGGACGAGGTGCGCGACTGGGTGCAGGCCAACGGCCACCATTTCCCGGAGCTGGAGACGGCGGCGGAGGAGATCTGGCAGGCCGGGGCGATCGAGCCGGGCGCCCTGTTCCCCGGGCTGATCCGCTATCTCGACGAGGAGTTGGCGCTGCGGGTCAAGGTGATGCCGGTCGAGGTGATGGGGCCGGTGCGGCGCCGCTATGACCGGCACGGCCGCCGCATCCTGCTGTCCGAGATGCTGCCGCTGCCGAGCCGCAGCTTCCAGCTCGCAGTCCAGATCGCGCTGATCAAGTACCGGGCCCTGCTGGACGAGATGGTGGCGCCGGTCAGCTTTTCCGGCGTCGCGGCGCAGCGGCTGGGCCGCATCGTCCTGGCCAACTATCTCGCCGGCGCAGTGATGATGCCCTATGACCGGTTCTGGCGGGCGGCGACCGCGCTGCGCTACGACATCGAGGTGCTGCAGAGCCGGTTCGAGGCCAGCTTCGAACAGGTCTGCGTCCGCCTGACCACGCTGCAGCGCCAGGGCGCCAAGGGCGTGCCGTTCTTCCTGATCCGCAGCGACAAGGCCGGCAAC
>NZ_JBYRFX010000492.1:0-3212 GCF_057815775.1 Inquilinus sp. | reverse complement strand
GTCGCTGTCCTTCTCCACCGTGAAGCCGAACAGCGCGGTGCCGCCCGACGCCACCGTGACCGGGGCGCCGACGCCGTCCTCCAGCGGGATGATCGGCGTCGCCACCAGCTCGATCGACCCGGACAGCGGCCCGTCCTGCGGTGAGAACAGATGCAGCAGCGCCGCATCCTGCAGGTAGTGGTGGAACTCGGCGCCGGCCGGGAACAGCACGGGTTCGCCGCCATCGGCGGCCAGGATCACCGGCGCCGTGGTGCGGGCGGTGAGCAGCACCGGCTTGGCCGACTGCACCCGCAGGGTCATCGCCTCGCCCGACAGCGGCAGGATGCCCGGCACCGCCGCGTCCTGCTGCTCCGGCTGCGGCCAGGGGCCGGATTCGTTGGATTCCATCCAGGCGGCGACCAGCCCGGCCTCGTGGCGCAGCACCACCACGCCGGGGCCGGTCAGCGGGATCCGGTGGCCGCTGGCGACATGGCCGTCGCGGCCGATCACGGTCGCCTCCGCCGCGCCGGCAACCACCAGGCGGTGGCCCGGCCCGGTGCCGGCGGGCAGCTGCAGCAGCACCGTGCCCTCGGCGCCGAAGAAGCGCTTCATCACCCGGTCGATCGCCAGCGCCGGGGTCGGCGCCGCATCCGGGATCTGTGACAGGGTGACCGGCGCCGGGGCGGTGCCGGTGTTGACCAGCAGCACATCGGTCCAGTCGCCCTCCAGCGACCAGCTCGCCGGCATGCTGCCGGCCCAGGCGGTGACCGCATCGGGGCGGCGCCAGCCGGCAATGGCGGCGACGCCGGCCGGCAGGTCCAGGCGCAGCCGCTTGGCCCCGTCCGGCAAGGTCAGCGGCACCGCGCCGCCGGCGGCCAGGGTGACGGAAATCCCGGCATCGGCCCGCCGTTCGGAAGCCAGGGTGAGATCCAGCCCGGTCAGCTCCAGCCGCAGTGCCCCATTGCCTTCGGCGTTGCGGATGGTCAGCGGTCGGGTCCGGTCGCCCAGGGCGAAGGCCTCGCCAGCCGCGACACCCATGCCGTGGCCGGAGTCGAGGCCCGGCTGGCCGTCGCCGGACCGGGCCAGCCAGACCCGCAGCCGGTCGCGCTGCACCGGCGAGGGCTGCAGTGTCGCGCTCTCGCCGGCGGCGAGGTCGATCACGGTGGCGCGGGACGGGTCGGCGGTCAGCGGCGCCAGGGTCAGCGTGTCGGCCGCCGGGTTGCGGCTGAGCAGCCACAGCCGGTCGGATTGCGGCGCCACCACCGGTGCCGTCAGCGGCCGGATGGCGCGGCCGGGGCCGGAGCCCTGCCACAGGCCGCCTGCGGTGTCGGCGCCGTCGATCCGCACCAGCCCGGCGCCGGGCGGGGCGACCAGGGCGGTGGCCAGGGTCTGCGGCATGCCGTCCAGCGGCTGCGGCGCCCAGGCGATCGCGCCGGGCTTCTGCGGTTCTGATGTGACCGACCGGGCGGCGAAGCGCACGGCCTCGCCGCCGCCATCGACGGTCCAGACCGAGGCGCGCCACGGCCGGGCGGTGTCGCCATCGGCGGGCACGGCGACCGTGGGGGCCAGGCCGCGGTCGATGGCGACGCTGGTCCAGGCGCCGTCCGTGCCCTGGCGTTCCAGCGCCAGCATCAGCTCGGCGCTCGAACTGGCGGCGGCGACCATCAGGCTGCCCTCGGCTGCAACAGGCAGGGCCAGGCGATGCACCATCGGGCCCTTGAGGTCGACGGTGCCGGTCGCCGGCGCCGGGACGGTGGCGTCATCGGCCGGCAGCGCCAGCCGCAGCTCGGTCGTCGGCTCCGTCGCGTCGCCGGAATTGTCGGTGTCGCTCGCGCTGTCGGCCGAGCTGTCGGTCGAGGACTCGTCGCTGCTGTCGCCGGAATCGCCACCGTCGTCGGCCGCGGGCTTCGCCGCCTCGACCTGGGCCAGGTCCAGGCTGTAGCGGCCGGCTGGCAGGTATTGCGACACGGCGATGTTCCAATCGCCGTCGCGGTCGTCGAAGCGCCCCAACACCTGGCCGGTGGCGTCGCGCAGCACCGCCTTGACGTCGAGCGCGCCGAAGCTGGTCAGGCTGACCACGCGGTCGGTGGCGATGCTGAACGGCACCGTGGCCGGCAGGCTTACGCTGCGCGGCGTGTCCGGCTGCAGCTCGTCGGTCTGCAACTGCAGGGTGTAGTCCAGCCGGTCGTTGCGGCCCAGGCTGGTGGCCTCGACCCGATAGCGGCCGGCCGGCAGATCGCCGGTGAAGGCGGTGCTGCTGGTGAACCGGGCCACCGGGGCGTCTTGCGGCGGGTCGAGCCGGCGCAGATCGGCGACCATGCCCTCGCCGATGGTCAGGGTGGACTTCGCCGGCCCGGCCAGGGTGAAGTCCCACTGGTCCGGCTGGCGCGGGTCGTCGCGGCCCGGCGGCTCATGCCACTGATAGGCCTGCTCGGTGTCGAAGGGCAGGGGATGGGGCCCGTGCCCTTCCAGCGCAACGGCTGGTGTCTCCTGCGTCAGCCGGGCCACCACCTCGGTGTCGACCGCCTCGGGCAGGATCATCAGCCGGTAGTGGCCGGCAGCCAGATCCTGCTCCAGTTCCGACAGGTCGCCGGCGGCCAGCAGCGGCCAGCCCTCGGCATCTTCCAGCCGGGCGGTGAAGCTGCGGTTCAGCCCCAGGATCTGCAGCTCGTATTGGCCGTCCGCCGGAATATCGATCGGGAACAGGATGCCGCTGCCGGCGGGCAGGGCGGCGCGCACGCTGCCGGCCGGCACCAGCGTGGCGCCGTCCAGCATCGGCGTCGGGCGGGCGGTGATGCCGGCCCGGCCGGCGCCGTCCTCCGCCTTGGTTGTCACGCGATAGCGGCCGGCGCGCAGATATTGCTGCAGCAGCATGTTCTGGCCGGCGCCGTTGGCCGAGGCCGTGCCGAGCGAGGCGATGAAGGGCGTGCCGATGGTGCCGCTGGTGCGCAGGCGGCCTAGCGTCTCCACCCGGTACAGCCCGCCCGCGGCGACAGTGAGGGCGAAGCTGTGCTGGGCGTCGCGGTCGAGGTCGAAGAAATCAGGCTTGCCGGCCTGCAGCGCGGTCAGCGGTTCCGGCGGGGTGATGGCCGGGTTCGCCAGCGGCACCTCGGGCGGGCGCCAGGACAGGATGGTGCTGCCCGGCTTGGCCGGTGCGGCCAGGTGCAGCGCGGTGCTGCCGTCGGCTGCCGGCTTGGGCAGGGCCAGCGGCACCGGGCCGCTGCCGACCGCGG
>NZ_JBYRFX010000491.1:0-5106 GCF_057815775.1 Inquilinus sp. | reverse complement strand
CGCCAATGCCGGGGTCAAGGCGATGTTCGACGCGCTGAACGTCGCCTATGACGAGGAGGAGCGGCGCGGCTTCATCCGGCTGAACGCGGTGTCGCTGCTGTTCACCCTGTGCGCCATCGTCTTCGCCGCGGTGGCGCTGGCGGTCGTGGTCGCGGTGCCGATCGTGCTGAATTTCGTCGGCCTCGGTTCGATGGCCGGCACGCTGGTCTGGATCCTGCGCTGGCCGGCGCTGTACGCCGTCACCATCCTGGCGCTGACTCTGGTCTACCGCTACGGCCCGGGCGGGCGGCGCGAGCATTGGCTGAACTGGGGCGGCATCATCGCCGCCACAATCTGGCTCGGCGGCTCCATGCTGTTTTCCTGGTACGTCGCCAATTTCGGCAATTACGGCGCGACCTACGGCTCGCTCGGCGCCGTCATCGGCTTCCTGACCTGGATCTGGCTGTCGACCGTGATCTTCCTGGTCGGCGCCGAACTGAATTCCGAGATCGAGCGGGAGATCGAGCATTCGGTCGCGGGTGAACTGCCAGACGGCAAAGTCTAAGAACTGTCATCGCGAGCCCCGCAGGCGCGTGGCGATCCAGCGGCTCGATCTCTGGATCGCCGCGTCGCTTCGCTCCTCGCGATGACGGTGAAGTGTAGGCTTCCAGCACTGCAATCCTGACGCGGCGGCGGCCCCCCGCCCGCCGCCGCCAGCGCCCCGTCCGATCAGCGGCTCAGCAGATCGGCCGGCAAATCGCGGTTCTGGAACTTCTTGAAGGTGGCGTTCAGGCTGCCATCGGCGAAATGGGTCGTGATCCACTTGTCGAGCCAGGCCTTCAACTCGGTGTCGCCCTTCGGCAGGGCGATGCCGAGATTCAGCTCCTTCTGCAGGAACTTGACCTCGAGCTTGTCGGACCGGTTCTTGTTCATCTCCTCGACCACGGCGTTCTGGGTCGAGACGATGTCCACCTGGCCGGACACGGCGGCGGTGATCAGCGTCGCGTCATCCTCGAAGCGGACGATCTCGGCATCCTTGGCGTTCTGGGTGACCAGCGTGTCGTTCACCGTGGCGCGGGTGACGCCGATGCGCTTGCCGGCCAGGTCGGCATAGTCCTTCACCGCCTCACCCGACGTGCCGGCGACGACGATGGCCAGCGTGGCGTAGGGGATGGTGAAATCCACCGCCTTCTTGCGCTCATCGGTGATCGCCAGGTCGGCGACCAGGAAATCGGCCTTGTGGGTCTGGATCGTCGGCACCCGGGCGGCGTTGGTGATCTGCACCAGCTCTAGTTCGACCCCGAGATCCCTAGCGATCATCTTCGCGGTTTCGACGTCCGAACCGGTCGGCTGCAGCTGGGCGTCGACGAAGGCGAATTGCGGCACGCCCATCGCCACGGCGATGCGCACCTTCCCCGCGGCCTTGATGTCGTCCAGCCCGCCAGCCTGCGCCACCGGGGCGGCTGCGACCCACAGCATCGCCGCAGCAGCGGCGGCGGCCTTCAGCAAATCCTTGCGTGTCATGACGTTTCCCCTTCTTCGATTGTTGTCCGGCGTGTCGGGCCGGTGCCGATCCCGCAATCAGAGGTCGTTGGACAGGAAGTCGCGGAGTTCTTCCGTCCGGGGGGCTGCCAGCATCTCGCCCGGCCCGGTTTCCCAGACGCGGCCCTGATGCATGAAGATGATCCGGCTGGCGACGCGGCGGGCGAATGCCATCTCATGGGTGACCACCAGCATGGTCATGCCGCCGCGGGCCAGGCTTTCCATCACCTTCAACACCTCGCCCGTCAGATGCGGGTCGAGGGCCGAGGTGACCTCGTCGAACAGCATCACCTGCGGGCTCATCGCCAGCGACCGGGCGATCGCCACTCGCTGCTGCTGGCCGCCGGACAGCTGTTCCGGATAGGACTGGATCTTGTCGCCCAGGCCGACACGCTCCAGCGCGCTGCGGGCCAGCTCGCGCGCCTCGGCACCGCGGATGCCGCGCACCCGGCGCGGCGCCAGGGTGATGTTCTCTTCCACCGTCAGGTGGGGGAATAGGTTGTAGCTCTGGAACACCATGCCGACGTCCTGGCGCAGCGCACGCAGGTCCAGGTCTGGCGAGTCCACCCGGTGGCCGCAGACCTCGATACTGCCCGACTGGATCGTTTCCAGCCGGTTGACGCAGCGCAGCGCCGTGCTCTTGCCCGAACCGCTGCGGCCGATCACGGCGATGACCTCGCCCTTGGCGACCTCGAAGGACACACCCTTGAGCACTTCGAGATCCCCGAAGCGCTTGTGCACATCACGCAGCGTGACGACGGCCGACATTCAGCTTCCTTTCGAGCGAACGGCTCCAGCGCGACAGCGGGTAGCAGAGGGCGAAGTAGAACAGCCCCGCGATGCCGAAGATGAGAAACGGGTGGAAGATCGAGTTGTTGATGACCTGGGCCGCCCGGGTAAGCTCGACGAAGCCGACCACGGAGGCGAGCGAGGTGCTTTTCAGCACCTGGACCAAGAAGCCGACGGTCGGCGCCGTGGCGATGCGCGCCGCCTGCGGCAGGATCACGTCGACCAGCGTCTGCCAGCGGGTCAGGGCCAGGCATTCGGCCGCCTCGCCCTGCGTCTTCGGCACCGCCTCGACGCAGCCGCGCCAGATCTCGCCCAGGAAGGCGCTGGTGTAGATCATCAGCGACACCCCGGCGGCCAGTAGCGGCGGGATCTCGATGCCGACGATGCCCAGGCCGAAATAGCCCAGGAACAGCAGGATCAGCAGCGGCGTGCCCTGGACGACCTGGACATAGACGAAGCCGAGGCGGCGCAGGAAGCGCCGGCGGGAGATCCGCAGCAGCATGATGCCGAAGCCGGCGATGCCGCCCAGGCCGAAGGCCAGGAGCGAGAGCACCACGGTCCAGACCACGCCCTGCAGCAGGTAGACCAGGTGGTTGAAGGTGAAGGCACCGCCCATTCGGTCTCTCCTACAGCGGGGTGCCGAGCCGGCGGCGGCGCGGGAAGATCGCCTGGCCGAACAGGTGGAAGCCGAACTTCAGCAGCAGCGCCATCGCCAGGTACAGCAGGGCGACGACGATGTAGGTCTCGAACGGCCGGAAGGTGTCCGACTGGATGTTGTTCGCGACCGCCGTCAGCTCCTCCGCCGAGATCTGCGAGGTGACGGAGGAGGACAGCATCATCAGCACAAACTGGCTGGTCAGCGCCGGGTACACCCGCTCCAGCGCCGGCCGCAGGATCACGTCCCAGTAGATCTGCGGCGTCGACAGGCCCAGCGCCTGGGCCGCCTCGACCTGGCCGGGGGGCACGGTGTCCATGCCGGCGCGCACGATTTCCGCGGTGTAGGCGCCGACATTGATCACCATGGTCAGCACCGCGGCGAAGAAGATCGGCAGGCGGAGACCGGCGCTGGACAGGCCGAAAAACAGGAAGAAGATCTGGATCAGGTAGGGCGTGTTGCGGACGATCTCGACATAGGCGCCGCACAGCCGGGCAATCCATCGTGACCGGCCGCGCCGGCCGATGGCCAGGACCACGCCGATGGCAAGGCCGAGGATGGTGGCGACCGCCGTCATCTCCAGCGTCATCAGCGCGCCGTGCAGGAAGGACGGCCAGTATTCGACCAGGCTGCCGAAATCGAACTCGTAGATCATCGGGCCGTCCGTCCTCCCTGCATCTGCCGTGTCCGGCTGGTTGGTTCGTTCAGAAGCCTTGCGGCCGGGCCGCATCGACGAAGTAGTCTGGGTTGTGGCCCTGGACCCCGCCGATCTCGGCCAGCAGCGCCCCGAGATGCCCGCCCATCCCCGCCGCGGCGCGGTCGGGGTCATGCGCCTCGATCCCCGCCAGGATGGCGTCGTGTTCGGAGATCACCCGCGGCAGCCGCCCGTCCTCGGGCAGGGTCAGCCGCCGGTAACGGTCGACCTGCAGCTTGACCTGCTGCACCAGCGTCCAGATGCCGGGATAGCCCGCGGCGTCGGCCACGCCGGCGTGGAACGCCTCGTCGGCCTGGTGGAAGCCGTCACGATCGTCGGCCGCCGCCATCTCGCGCTGCCGCTCCATCACGGCACGCAAGCCGGCGATCTGGCTGCGGCTGGCTCGTTCGGCCGCCATCCGCGCCGTCGTCTCCTCCAACGATTTGCGGATGATGATCGCCTCGGGCAGGGCGTGGACCGGGATGCGCGACACGAAGGTGCCGGATTGCGGAAAGATGTCGACCAGCCCTTCATCGGCGAGGCGCAGCACGGCTTCGCGCACCGGGGTGCGGCTGACGCCGTAGGTCTCGGCGATCTCCTTCTCCACCAGCGGCACGCCGGGCTTGAGGCGCAGCGCGATGATGTCGGCGCGCAGGGCCCGGCGAATCAGGAAGGAGGCGGTGTGGGGTTGCCCGTGCGCGAGCGCATCGAGCCGCGACGACCGCGGCATGCGCCGCCGGCCCGTCGTTGTCTCATCCTCCCCACCGAGCACCGCGCCTCGCATTGCATCACCGCGTCGCGTATTTCTGATATGCAGCGTATACTAAAATATCAGTTGTTCAAGCCTTCTGGGCCGTCATGCAAAGGTCCAGGGTTTCTGCGGCTTCCGGCGGAATCGATCGAAAGAATCGCGATCCGCGACAGGGTGCGACTTGAATTCCGCGGCGTAAGGTCATTTGATTAAAAGGTCGAAGGATCGTGGCGCCCCTGACAAGACGGGAGCAACGCGCCGGGGCGCAGGCAAGGGAGAGCGAAAACAATGGCGGTGAAACAGCGTGCCCATCAGCGGTTGCGGCAGATGCTGAAGAGTTGCGGCGCGCGTGCGGATGCCAGGGTGCGGGACCAGCTGGCCACGCTGCCCGCGGGCTGGGCCCGGTCGGTGAGCGGCATGTTCGCGCGGGTCGAGCGCATCCTGACCGACGAGGAACGGCAGACCTTCCGCTGGACCGAAATCCGCGACAGCGACGGCCGTCTGGCCGCCTCCTGGTCCGGGGCGCGCGATTCGGGCGTGCTGATCGACCAGATCGTCGAGGAGGCCGCGACCGACGTGCTGGACGCCGGCCCGGCCAACTGGAAGGAATCGGCCGCCGAGATGGCGCAGAGCATCCGTGGCATGGCGGCAAAGGCATCGTCGCCCGCCGCCGCCGCCAAGGCCGCAGCCGCCGCG
>NZ_JBYRFX010000490.1:0-4086 GCF_057815775.1 Inquilinus sp. | reverse complement strand
TGACGGTCAATGCGGTCGTCGAGCGGGCTGCTGAAGGTGAAGTCGTCGGTCAGCAGCGCCTCCACCGCCTGCCGGTCCTTGGTCTCATAGGCCGCGTAGTAGCGGCGGATCAGGTCTGGAATGGGGTCGGTGCGCATTCTGCTTCCCTCCCAGGAATAAGTATATGTAACTTACAACCGGTTGCAGTTTGCAATTATTTGTAAGATTTGGCAAGATGGTCTCAACCAGACCCTGTGGAGGAGCGACGCCATGAAGCTGTACCTCACCCCCAACGCGTGCAGCCTTGCCGACCACATCGCGCTGCACGAGGCCGGCTTTGACTTCGACCGCATCCACGTCGACATCCCGACCCGGCGGACCGAGAGCGGCGACGACTTCACCCAAATCAACCCCAAGGGCTATGTCCCGGCCCTGGTGCTGGACGACGGCACGCTGCTGACCGAGAACGCCGCGATCCTGAGCTGGGTCGCCGAGCGCGCACCCGAACTGGCACCGGGTGGCGAGCTGGGGCGGATCCGGCTGGTCGAGACGCTGAGCTTCATCGGCAGCGAGCTGCACAAGCTGCTGATCCGCTCGATCTTCCCGACCAGCGATGAGGAGAAAGCGGCGGTGGACGAAGCGGTCGGCCAGCGCTTCGCCGTGATCGCCGGCCAGTTGCAGGGCGACTATCTGTTCGGCGACGGGATGAGCGTCGCCGACGCCTACCTCTACGTCATGCTGCGCTGGGCCCAGGCGCTGCAGCTGCCCGTGCCCGAGCCGCTGCCCGCCTATTTCGAGCGCGTGCATGCCCGCCCCGCCGTGCAGCAGGCGCTGCACCACGAGGGGCTGGCCTGACCGCCACTTGCCTTACCAAATCGATTAGGCAGATCTTGCCGCGACCCGCTGGGCGTGATATTCAACCTACGAGTTAAGGAAGCGGCCGCCGATCGCACGGTCGCAAACCGGCATGCCAAAGCCGGCGCAAAGGAAGGAAACCTCCCGTTGGACCACGCTGCCGACATTCGGGCCCCGGCCCATCGCGACGGACGCTGGCTGGCGCTGACCGTGCTGTGCCTCGGCGTGCTGATGATCGTGCTGGACACCACCATCGTGAACGTGGCGCTGCCGTCGATCAAAGCCGATCTCGGCTTCGGCGAGACCTCGCTGGCCTGGGTGGTGAACGGCTACATGCTGACCTTCGGCGGCTTCCTGCTGCTCGGCGGACGGCTGGGCGACCTGTTCGGCCACCGCCGGCTGTTCCAGATCGGGCTGGCGCTGTTCACCGTGGCGTCGCTGGCCTGCGGCATGGCCCTCTCCCAGGGCATCCTGGTGGCGGCGCGGGCGGTGCAGGGGCTGGGCGGCGCGGTCGTGTCCGCCGTGGCGCTGTCGCTGATCATGGACCTGTTCACCGAACCGGGCGACCGGGCCAAGGCGATGGGTGTCTACGGCTTCGTCTGCGCCGGCGGCGGCAGCATCGGCGTGCTGCTGGGCGGCCTGCTGACCGGGGCGCTGAGCTGGCACTGGATCTTCCTGGTCAACCTGCCGATCGGCATCGCCGTCTTCGCCCTGTCGCTGCGGCTGCTGCCGTCCGGCCGCAACGAGGCGGCGCCGCGTCACCTCGACGTCGCCGGCGCCGTCACCGTGACCGCCTCGCTGATGCTGGCGGTCTACGCCATTGTCGGCGGCAACGAGGCCGGCTGGACGTCCGGCCGGACGATCGGGCTGCTGGCCGGCGCCGTGGCGCTGCTGCTGGTGTTCCTGGTGGTCGAGTCGCGGGTGCGCGCGCCGCTGATGCCGCTGGGCCTGTTCCGGCTGCGCAACCTGACCATTTCCAACATCGTCGGCATCCTGTGGGCCGCGGCGATGTTCGCCTGGTTCTTCCTGTCCGCCCTCTATCTGCAGCAGGTGCTGGGCTACGACCCGATGCAGGTCGGCCTGGCCTTCCTGCCGTCGAACCTGATCATGGCCGCCTTCTCGCTCGGCCTGTCGGCAAAGCTGGTGATGCGCTTCGGCACGCGGGGACCCCTGGCCGCCGGGCTGCTGCTGGCCGCGGCCGGACTGGCGCTGTTCGCCTGGGCCCCGGTCGGCGGCAGCTTCGCGGCGCATGTGCTGCCCGGCATGCTGCTGCTCGGCCTCGGCGCCGGCATGGCGCTGAACCCGGTGCTGCTGGCGGCGATGAGCGAGGTCGGGCCGACCGAAGCCGGCCTGGCCTCCGGCGTCGTCAACACCGCCTTCATGATGGGCGGGGCGCTGGGCCTGGCGATCCTGGCCAGCCTGGCTGCATCACGCACCGACATGCTGCTGGCCGCCGGCGCCGACCGGCTGGTGGCGCTGGTCGGCGGCTACCAGGCCGCATTCCTGGCCGGGGCGTGCTGCGCCGCGGCGGGGGCCGCGATCGGCGGGCTGCTGCTGCGCACCCCACCGGCAATGCCGGGTGAGGCCGCACCGGCCACACCGTAAGCCGGCTGCGACGATCGGCGGGCCGCGCCCGGGACGATCATCCTGTCCCGGCGCGGCGGGGTTGCTATAGTCCGGCTCCGCCCCGGAAAGAATCGCGATGGCACCCCCCGTTCTGCATGTCTGCTGCGGTGACAGCGCCGCGGATTTGATCCGCGCCAGCCTCGGCCTGCCCGAGTCGGCGGTGCTGGTCCTGCGCGACGATTTGGCCGTCGGCCCGCTGGCCGATGTCGACGATGCCAGGCCGCAGGCCCGCGCCGATTTCTGGACCGATGTCATGGCCGGCGAGGCGCTGGAGGCGATCGAATCGGGCGGCCCGATGATCGATCTGCTCGCGGCCGAAGCGGCGACGTTGAGACATCTGTCGCCGGACCGGGGCCGGATCACGCTCTGGCACGGCACCGGCGCGGCCGAGCAGCTGATGCTGCGCCGGGCGCTGTGGGCCCTGCGCCATGCGACGGTGCCGGTCGAGGAGGTGGCGGTCGGAAAGGGGGCATTCCCTGGCCCTGGCCGCGGCCGTGGCGGCATGACCGCTGTGGCGATGCTGAGGCCCGACCACGTCGCCCGCACCGCCGCCACGGCCCGGCCGGTCGCGCCGGACCGCCGGACCCGGTTGGCCACGGCCTGGGAAGCCCTGCGCGCCGATGGCGGCGGACTGCGCCATGCCGAGGGCGACGGCGAGACCATCACCACCCATCCGATCGACGCGCATGACGACGAGATCCTGGCCGCGGCCGGGCCCGACTGGATGCCGGCCGCCCGAGTCGTCGGCCGGCCGATGGGTGAGATCACCGGCTTCTTCGCCACCGACAGCTTCGTGTTCTGGCGCCTGCGACAGCTGGCGGCGCTGGGACGGGTGGAGTTCGACGGCCCCCCGACCGTCATTCGCGGCCGCCAGGTGCGCCGGGTCGATTGAGATAAAGACAGCAAGCGGAAGGACGCAGCAATGGAACTCGACCGGAACCGGTTCAAGGCGGCACTGGCCGCCGGGCAGACCCAGATCGGGCTGTGGAGCAGCCTGTGCAGCAACATCGTCGCCGAGATCATCGGCGACAGCGGCTTCGACTGGATCCTGTTCGACACCGAGCATTCGCCGAACGAACTGCCCGACCTGCTGACACAGCTGCAGGCGGCGGCGCGCGGCACGGCGACCGGCATCGTCCGGCCGGCCTGGAACGACCCGGTGCTGATCAAGCGCATCCTGGACATCGGCGCCCAGGCGCTGCTGATCCCCTTCGTGCAGAATGCCGATGAGGCGCGCCGCGCCGTGGCCGCCTGCCGCTATCCGCCGGCCGGCATCCGCGGCATCACCGTCAGCGGCCGCGGCAGCCATTACGGCCGGGTACCCGACTATCTGAAGAAGGCCGATGCCGAGATCTGCCTGCTGGTGCAGGTCGAGACCGGCGAGGCGCTGGCGCAGATCGAGGAGATCGGCGGCGTCGACGGCGTCGACGGCGTGTTCATCGGCCCGTCCGACCTGTCGGCCTCGATGGGCCATATCGGCAACCCGGCCCATCCCGAGGTGCAGGCCGCGATCCAGGACGCGGTGCGGCGGCTGACCGCGATCGGCAAGCCGGCCGGCATCCTGACCTCGGTCGAGGCCGAGGCCCGGCGCTACATCGAATGGGGCTACCGCTTCGTCGCGGTCGG
>NZ_JBYRFX010000489.1:0-14635 GCF_057815775.1 Inquilinus sp. | reverse complement strand
CAAGGGCCTGCGCATCGGCTTGATGATGGAGATCGGCGCCGGCATGGCGCTGGATCCGGAGGTCGGGCAGGCGGTGACCGCCGCCGCCCGGCTACTGGAGGCGGAGGGAGCGATCGTCACGCCGGTGCCGGCGATCCTGACCCGCGAGATCCTGGACGGGCTGGACGATTTCTGGCGGGCGCGCTCCTGGGACGACGTGTCCCGGCTGGCGGAGGCGGACCGGGCGAAGATCCTGCCCTATATCCGCGCCTGGGCGGAATCGGGCGCGGAACGCTCGGGCCTCGCCGTGATGCGCGGCTTCAACCGGACGATGGAGATCCGAAAGACGGCCGCCAAACTGTTCGAATCGCTGGATTTCGTGCTGTCGCCGACGGCGCCGGTCGCCGGCTTCCCGGCCGATTGGGCGTCGCCGCTGAACGACCCGGACAAGCCGTTCGAACACATCGGCTACACCGTGGCCTGGAACATGTCGGAACAGCCGGCGGTGTCGATCAATTGCGGCTTCACCCAGGCCGGCCTGCCGATCGGCCTGCAGATCGTCGGCCGCCGCTTCGACGATCACGGCGTGCTGCAGCTGGCCCAGGCCTATGAAGACCGCCGCGGCCCGCAGCGGCCGTGGCCAGTGCTTTGAGGCGCCGCCATTTGTCAGATGCCGGACCAGGCGATACAAATTGGCATGGCCATCGATCCAGGCACCCTGAAGGCATTGATCGAGGAAGAACTGGCAAGCCTGTCGGATGCGAGGGTCTTGAATTGCATTCGGCAGGGGCTGGTTGAGCCTCGCGTGGATCTCCGCGGCTGGGACTATGGCCCACCGGGCCAGGAGTATCCCTGCTGGATCGTGTTCTGGGATGAGCCCACAGGAAGTGGCCTATTGCGAGCACGGTTTCGGGCCGGACTCCCCGTGGGGAATCTTCATCACGGATGGCGCCGCCGATGGTCAGCACATATGGATGGGCATGGACTCCGGCTGGTTCAAATCCTTTCTCGACGCCGTCTTTGAGTCGTTTGCCGTCACCAATCTTCCCATTTGGCGGGTCTTCAAGACTGGGCCTGACTGGACCCCTGTGCCTCTGAGTGAAGAAGGCTCCTGGGATGCGACCTGGGAGCAGGTATACGCCCTGAGGCTCAGCGATCCCGCAGGGCGCTATCACTGCAGCCACAGCATCTCCTATGGGCGATAGATCCGGGCGGATCGAAAGACGAACTGTCGATTCCGGGCTTATGCCGCCTTGGTCGGCTTCATCCGGCCGAGCGGGATGGTCACGGATTTGGCGACCAGCCGGCGCTGCCAGGCGAGCTTGACCGTCCCGGCCAGGATCAGCAGGACCAGCAGGTTGGCGCCCGCGAACAGGATCGGCGCGAGCCACGCCACCAGGCCGATGTCGCCGCGCTCGACCATCCGCAGCGGCGCGATGGCCAGGGCAGTGGCGCCGAAGGTGAAGGCCCAGTAGGACGGCCCGAACTTCTCCTCCCGGATCCAGGGCACCAGCCGCAGCAGCACCAGCGCCTGCAGCAGCCCGTAGCCGAGCAGGGCATGGGCGACCATGTCCGGCGGCCCCTGGGTGATGCCGAGATAGGCGACCGCCCCGACCACCGGCGGCGCCAACTGCACCCCGAGCGTCGGCCGCAGGGCCGGGACCAGCGGCACGGCTGTCAGCAGACGATGGATCAGCACCGATTCGATCGCCAGCCAGGAGAACAGCCCGGCGCCGAAGGCGAGCTGGCCCCAATCGGGATGGCCGAGCGCCGCGGCCACCGCCGCGGTGACAAAGCTGCCGGCCACGGTCGGCAGGTACAGCACCGGCGTTGTCGTGGCGTGGTCACGATCGCCCTGCCACAGCCCGCCCGTGCGCCAGATCGCGAAGAGCAGGGTCACGGCGGCGCCGATGCCGAACAGCACCGTCGCAAGCGGCCGGGAATAGGGCAGGGCACCGCCCGCGACCAGCAGCGTTGCCACGCCGGCCAGGCCGATGAAGCAGCACGCCACCGGATGGGCCAGCTCGCTCAGCGCGTCCTCGCGGGCCACGAGCCATTTCAGGGCGTAGAGGATGACCAGCCCGGCCCAGACCAGCGCGGAGAGGGCGACGATGGCCTCGCCGATCGCGGCCGGCAGCTGCCAGACCTGATGGGCGGCCCGCCAGGCCCCGCCCAGGCCGGACAGCCCCAGCACCATGCCGAAGAAGGACGCCGGGACCACCGGCACGGTGAGACGGAGGGCCATCGCATCATCCTGGAAAACCACCGACCCCGGATCATACGGCAGGAGCGCGGCTGCGGGCCGCTTTGATTTGTCCGGCATTGACAGTTTGCGCGGATTGGGTCAGCTGTATCTCCACAATATGGAATAGATGTCCACAATATGGGCACTGGAGGACGCCATGCCGACCGAAGACGAGATCAAGCGGATGCCGTACCAGTATCCGAATCCGCCGGAGGCGCTGGCCGATATCGTCGTGCCTGATGCCGTGCCGCAAGATGAGCGGGTGTGGGTGCCGCAGGCCGAGAACGTCTGGTTCCGGCCGCTCTGTCTCAATATTTCAAGTGGTTACTGGATGAACCTGCTGCGGGTTCGGAAGTCGGGCGTGCTCAGCCGGCACCGCCATCCCGGCCCGGTGCATGGCTTCGTGCTGAAGGGGCGCTGGCGCTATCTCGAGCATGACTGGGTCGCCACCGAGGGCAGCTACGTCTTCGAGCCGCCGGGCGAGACCCACACCCTGGTGGTCGACGAGGATGTCGAGGAGATGATCACCTTCTTCCAGGTCAACGGCGTCATGTACTACGTCGACCCCTGGGGCAAGCACACCGGCTACGAGGACGTGTTCACCAAGCTGGACTTGTGCCGCAAGCACTACACCGCGGTCGGGCTGGGCGAGGACTACGTCAAGCAGTTCATCCGCTGACGCGCCCGGCGCCGATCCGAAAACCATAACAAGACCAACTCTCTCGAGGGAACGCTTCATGTCTTCCGGCAAGCCGCCGCGGATCCGTTGGATCCAGTGGACCGCCGTCGCCTTCCTGACCACGGCCGGCATCGTCAACTATCTCGACCGCAGCACGCTCTCGATCGCCAACCACGACATATCGGGCGAACTCGGCCTGTCGGGCACCCAGATGGGGCTGCTGCTCTCCGCCTTCTCCTGGACCTATGCCTTCTCGCAGCTGCCGGTCGGCGCGCTGCTGGACCGCTTCGGCGCCCGCGTCATGCTCGGCGCCGGCATGTTCTTCTGGTCGCTGGCCCAGTTCGCCGGCGGCCTGGCAAATTCCCTGACCCAGCTCGTCACCACCCGGGCGGTGCTCGGTGTCGGCGAGGCGCCGCAATTCCCGGCCGGGGCCAAGGTGATCAGCGAATGGTTCACCCCGCGGGAACGCGGCCTGCCGACCGGCATCTTCGTCGCCTCCTCCTGCATCGGGCCGGCGATCGCGCCGCCGATCCTGACCGTGATCATGGAGGCCTTCGGCTGGCGGCCGATGTTCCTGCTCATGGGCGCGCTGGGCATCATCGTCGCCATCGGCTGGTACCTCCTGTACCGCAACCGCAGCGAAGTGGCACTGACCGAGCCGGAGCGGGCGTATCTCGATGAGGGCCGACCGGTCCAGGCCGTGCCGCGGCAGAGCTTCGCCGACTGGATCGGGCTGTTCGGCCACCGCACCACCTGGGGCATGGTGCTGGGCTTCATGGGCGTGGTCTACATGGTCTGGCTCTACCTGACCTGGCTGCCCGGCTATCTCGAGCATGAGCGGCATCTCAGCATCGCCAGGACCGGCTGGGTCGTGATCATCCCCTATGTCTTCGGCGCGCTCGGCATGCTGTGCTCCGGCAGGGTGGCGGATTTCCTGCTGGCCCGCGGCGTCGGCGCCATCGCGAGCCGCAAATGGCCGATGGCGGCCGGGCTGGTCGGCGGCGCCATCTTCACCCTGCCGGCGGCCTACACGCCCGACCTGACTTGGGCGGTCACCTACATCTCGCTGGCGATGTTCTGCATCAACTACGCCAGCTCCACCGCCTGGATGCTGGTCAGCGTCGCGGCGCCGTCGCGCCAGGTGGCGTCGCTGGGCAGCATCCAGAATTTCGGCGGCTATTTCGCCGGATCCTTCGCCCCGATCATCACCGGCTTCGTGCTCGACCAGACCGGGTCCTTCGTCAACGCGCTGCTGATCAGCGCCGCGGTCGCCTGCGTCGGCGCGGTGGCGCTGGTGGTGCTGGTGCGCCAGCCGGTGGCGGATCGCGGCGCCGCCGCTCGTGAAAGCCGGTACGCATGACCTTCCAGGCCGATCTCTTCGCCGGCCAGACGGCGCTGGTCACCGGCGGCACCCAGGGCATCGGTGCCGGCGTCGCCGCCGAACTCGCCCGGCTGGGCGCCAACGTGATCGCCGCCGGGCTGGCGCCGGACCGGGACGTCGCGGTCCCGCATGGCGTGCACCTGGCGGATCTCGACGTCACCGACGCGGCCGCGGTCGACGCCCTGGTCGGCGGCCTCGGCCGGCTGGACATCCTGGTCAATTGCGCCGGGGTGATCCGAAGGGTCGAGGAGCACGACCCGGCGGTGTTCGCCCAGGTGCTGGCGGTCAATCTGACCGGCACCATGCGGCTGTGCACCGCCGCCCGGCCGCTGCTGCGCCAAGCCAGAGGCAGCATCGTCAACACCGCTTCGATGCTCAGCTTCTTCGGCGGCGGGCTGGTGCCGGGCTACAGCGCCAGCAAGGGCGGCGTGCTGCAGCTGACCAAGTCGCTGGCCATCGCCTATGCCGAAGACGGCATCCGGGTGAACGCGGTGGCGCCGGGCTGGATCGCCACGCCGCTGACCCAGGCGCTGCAAGACGATCCGGGCCGCTCCGGCCCCATCCTGGCGCGCACGCCGCTGGGCCGCTGGGGCCGGCCGGAGGATGTGGCCCAGGCCGTCGCCTTCCTGTGCAGCCCCGCCGCCGGCTTCATCACCGGCGTGGCGCTGCCCGTCGATGGCGGCTATCTCGTCTCCTGATGGAGCGGGCGAGGGGATGATGGCGCAGGGCGGTTCGGCTTCGGTGCAGGGCGCGGCCGCCTTCGGCAAGGCGATGGCGGTGCTGCAGGCGGTGTCCGACGCCGTCCAGCCGCTGCCGGTCGCCGCCATCGCCCGCACCACCGGCTTTCCCCGGCCGACCGTCCACCGCATCGTCGCGGCGCTGGCGGCCGAGGGCATGCTGTTCGAGACGCCCGGGGGTGGTGCCTTCGGGCTCGGGCCGCGTCTGATGGCGCTGGCCGGCCGTGCCTGGGACCGGTTCGAACTGCGCCACCTCGCCGCGGCCGAACTGGCGGCGCTGCGCGATGCGACCGGCGAGACGGTGCATCTGGCGGTGCGCAGCGGCGGCGAGATGATCGTCGTCGACAAACTGGAAAGCCCGCAGGCGGTGCGCATGGCGTCGCGCATCGGCACCCGCATGCCGATCCACTCCACCGCCGTCGGCAAGGCCTGGCTGGCCTCGCTGCCGCCCGATGAGGCCGCGGCGCTGGCGCGGCCGCTCGACCTGGTGGCGATGACGCCGCAGACCCGGACCACGCCCGCGGCGCTGCTGGCCGAGATCGCGGGCGTCCGCACGCTGGGCCACGCCGTCGATGCCGAGGAGAATGAGCCGGATATCTGGTGCTATGGCGCCGCGATCGGCGTGGCGGGGGGCGCCGCGATCGGCTGCATCAGCATCAGCATCCCGAAATACCGCGCCGCGATCGACGACCCCGACCGCTACACCGTGCCGCTGCTGGCCTGCTGCCGCCGCATCGCCGGGCTGGTGGCGGAGGGCGTGCGCCGCGGCGGATGAACGATCTGTGAATTCCACACTTGCCTCCCGCGCCGGGAACCCCGATATAGGGCGCGGGAGATCGGCGGCGGGCGTGTCCCTCGCGAACCCGGTCAGATCCGGAAGGAAGCAGCCGTAACGAGTTTCGATACGGGTCGCCGTTCGGTCTCCCACCTGTCGCTCCGCACCAGCGACCACTCTCTCTTCATCCGAGTCCGGAGAAGGTCATGAGCAAGCCCGACCGCCAGGCGGCCGGCAAAGCGTGCGTCGTTTCCGCGCCCTGGCGCCGCGATGTGGTGTTCGTCTGCAAGAAATGCGAAGGCCGCTGCAAGGCGGATGTGACGCCCGAAGGCGATGTGCGCGGCTGGCTGAAGCATCGCCTCAAGGCCGACGGGCTGCGCCGCGACATTCGCATCGTCCCGGTCGGCTGCTTCGGCCTGTGCCCGAAGGGCGGGGTGGCCGCAACCAGCGGTGCGCTGCTGGCCGAGCCCGATTCCGCGATGGTGGTGGTCGATGAAGACAGCGACCTCGACGCCGTCTATCGCCGCCTGATCGGGCAGGCCGCGTGACGGTCTCTTAATCCTTCCGGCCGCCGTCCCCATTCCCTATGATCCCGCGCCATGAGCGATGACGCAGCCCTGCCCCTGATCGAGCCCAGCGACACGTCCCAGCCGACCAAGGCCGGGGCCTATCGCGTGCTCGCCCGCAAATACCGGCCGACCACCTTCGCCGAGATGATCGGCCAGGATGCGCTGGTGCGCACGCTGACCAACGCCATCGCGTCGGGGCGGCTGGCGCATGCCTTCGTGCTGACCGGGGTGCGCGGCGTCGGCAAGACCACCACGGCGCGGATCCTGGCGCGGGCGCTGAACTGCATCGGGCCGGACGGCAAGGGCGGGCCGACTGCGCATCCCTGCGGCGTGTGCGAGCCGTGCCGCACCATCCTGGCCGACCGCAATGTCGACGTGATGGAGATGGACGCCGCCAGCCGCACCGGCGTCGACGACATCCGCGAGATCATCGACGGCGTGCGCTACGGCCCGGTGGCGTCGCGGTACAAGATCTACATCATCGACGAAGTCCACATGCTCTCCAAAAACGCCTTCAACGCGCTGTTGAAGACGCTGGAAGAGCCGCCGCCGCATGTGAAATTCGTCTTTGCCACCACCGAGATCCGCAAGGTGCCGGTGACGGTGCTGTCGCGCTGCCAGCGCTTCGATTTGCGCCGCATCGGGGCGGAGCAGCTGCAGGCCTATTTCGGCGAGATCCTGGACAAGGAAGGCGTGGCGGCGGAGCCGGAGGCGGTCGGCATGATCGCCCGCGCCGCCGACGGGTCGGCCCGCGACGGGCTGTCGCTGCTGGACCAGGCGATCGCCCAGGGCACACCGGTCGGCGACAAGCCGTTCATCGCCGCTGCCAGCGTGCGCGAGATGCTGGGCCTGGCCGACCGCTCGAGCGTGGTCGAGATCCTCGAAGCCGCCCTCGCCGGCGACGGGCCGCGCATGCTCGACGGGCTGGAGACGGCGCGCCGGGCCGGGGCGGACCCGCAGGCGGTGCTGAGCGACCTGCTCGACTTCGTGCATTTCGTCACCAGCGCCCGCATGGTGCCGGGGGTGCTGGACGATACCGCGGTGCCGGAGGTCGAGCGCAAGCATGGCGGCGCCCTGGCGGAAAAGCTGACCCTGCCGGCCCTGACCCGGGCCTGGCAGACCCTGCTGAAGGGGGTGGGGGAGGTGCAGTCCGCCCCCAGCCCGCAGGCGGCGCTGGAGATGGTGCTGATCCGCCTGCTGTATATGAGCGACCTGCCCAGCCCGGGCGAGCTGATCCGCAAATTCGGCGACCTGCAGAGCCAGGGCGCGGTGTCGGCCGCTCCGGCTGCGCCACCGCCCTCCGGTGGCGGCGGGGCGCGGATGGCGGCAGGCGGCGGCCTGACCCTGGTGGCCAGCGAGCCGGCTCCGGTCATGATGGCGTCCGCGCCGGCCCCGGCGCCGGTTCAGCCGCCTGCTTTGGTCGTCGTCCAGGCGGCGCCGAAGCCGGTGCTGCGGGCGGATCCGAAGAGCTTCGACGAGCTTGTGCAGCTCGCTGCCGCCCGCGACGTGGTGCTGCACGGCCAGCTGATGAGCGCGGTGCATCTGGTGCATTTCGAGCCCGGGCGGCTGGAGTTCCGGCCGCATGAATCGGCGCCGCCGGATCTCGCCAGCCGGCTCGGCACCGCGCTGCGCGACTGGACCGGTGAGCGTTGGGTGGTCGACATCTCCGGCTCCGACGGCGCGCCGACCATGACCCAGCAGGCGCGCACCGACCGCGAGAACGCCCTGGCCCAGGCGGCCGAGCACCCGCTGGTCAAGGCGGTGATGTCCACCTTCCCGGGTGCCGTGATCCGCGACCTGCGCAACCCGCTGGCGCAGGACGACGAACCGTTGCCGGGCGCCGAACCGATGCCCGCAGACGAACCCGCCACAGATGAAGAGGAGCCGCGAGAGGCATGAAGAATCTCGGACAGATGATGAAGCAGGCGCAGGAAATGCAGGCCAAGATGGCCGAGATGCAGGACCGCCTGGCGGATATCGTGGTTCCCGGCCAGTCCGGCGCCGGGATGGTTGCGGTGGTGCTGAACGGCAAGGGCGATCTGCGCTCGCTCAAGATCGACCCGAAGCTGGCCGATCCGAACGAGATCGAAGTGCTGGAAGACCTGATCGTCGCCGCCTTCGCCGACGCCAAGAGCAAGGTCGAGGCCGCGGTGCAGGAAGAGACCTCGAAGCTGATGGGCGGGCTGAAGCTGCCGCCCGGCATGAAGCTGCCGTTCTGAGCGATTCCGTCCGCACTATCTTTTCCTGTCATGCCCGGGCTTGACCCGGGCATCCAGACACTGTCGAGACCCTCTGGATTGCCGGGTCAAGCCCGGCAATGGCAATGAAAGAGGGCCAAATCGAGCGTCCATGCCCCTTCGCCTCGCCTATATGGGCACGCCGGATTTCGCGGTGCCCGCGCTGCTTGCCCTGATCGAAGCCGGGCATGAGATCGCGGCCGTCTACAGCCAGCCGCCGCGCCCGTCCGGCCGTGGCTATAAGCTGCAGCCCTCGCCGGTGCAGCTGATAGCGGAGGGGCGGGGGCTGCCGGTCCGCCACCCCGTCACGCTGCGCACGCCGGAGGCCCAGGCGGAGTTCGCTGCCCTCGGCCTCGACGCCGCCGTGGTCGCCGCCTATGGGCTGATCCTGCCGCGCGCCGTGCTCGATGCGCCGCGGCTCGGCTGCTTCAACATCCACGCCTCGTTACTGCCGCGCTGGCGCGGTGCCGCACCGATCCACCGCGCCATCCTGGACGGCGATGCCGAGACCGGCGTGACCATCATGCGGATGGAGGCCGGGCTGGACACCGGCCCGATGCTGCTGGCCGAGCGCGTGGCGATCGGCCCGGACACGACGACGCCGACCCTGCACGACACACTCGCCGCCCTGGGCGCCCGGCTGATCGGCCCGGCGCTCGACGCCGTGGCCGCGGGGCGGGCGGCCGAGACGCCGCAGCCGGAGGCCGGCGTCACCTATGCCGCCAAGATCACCCCGGAGGATGGCCGGATCGGCTGGGCCGATGCCGCCGCAATCGGCCGCCAGGTGCGGGCGCTGACGCCGAAGCCGGGCGCCTGGTTCGAGCATGGGGGCGAGCGGATCAAGGTCCTGGCGGCAACGCCGATGAACGGCTCGGGAGAGCCCGGCACAGTGCTGGACGATGCGCTGACCGTCGCCTGCGGCCAGGGCGCGTTGCGGCTGACCCGGCTGCAGCGCCCGGGCAAGGCGCCGGTGCCAGCGCGTGACCTGCTGAACGGCTTCCCGATCCCGCCCGGCACCAGGCTGGGCTGAGTGGGCGCATGACGCGGTACAAGCTCACCATCGAGTATGACGGCCGGCCCTTCGTCGGCTGGCAGCGCCAGATCAACGGCCGGTCGGTACAGCAATCGATCGAGGAGGCGGTGTTCCGCTTCTGCGGTGAGGAGGTGCGGATCACCGCCGCCGGCCGCACCGATGCCGGGGTGCATGCAGCGGGGCAGGTGGCGCATGTCGACATCGTCCGACCGACCATGCTCGACACGGTGCGCGACGCGATCAACCAGCATCTGAAGCCGCTGCCGATCGCGATCCTGGCGGCGGAGGTGGCGGGCGAGGGCTTCGACGCCCGGATGTCGGCGATCCAGCGCGCCTATCGCTACCGCATCGTCAACCGGCGGGCGCCGCTGGCGCTGGAATCCGGGCGCGCCTGGCAGGTGATCCGGCCGCTCGACGCCGCGGCGATGCATGCGGCGGCGCAGCATCTGGTCGGGCATCACGACTTCAGCAGCTTCCGTGCCGCGGAATGCCAGGCCAAGTCGCCGGTGAAGACGATCGACCGGCTGGATGTGATCCGCCGCGGCGACGCGGTCGAGATCGAGGCCGAGGCCCGGTCCTTCCTGCATCACCAGATCCGCAACATCGCAGGCACGCTGAAGCTGGTGGGCGAGGGCAAGCGCCCGCCCGGCTGGGTGGCCGAGGTGCTGGCCGCGCGCAACCGCGCCGTCGCCGGGCCGACCGCGCCGCCGGATGGGCTGTGCTTCCTGTGGGTGCGCTACAGGGACGTCTGAAGCACCACGGTGATCCAGCTGTCCAGCAGGTATCCCGTCACGGCATCGAACACGACCAGCCCGGCTGCGTAAGACACATCGATCTCGGCGGCGGTGCGCAGCACGAAGCCCTCATAGAGGTAGCAGCCGACCGCCACCACAACGCCGGCGACGATGGCCAGGGGCCCGGGAAACAGGCCGGCGGCGGCAAGGGCCACCAGGATCAGCTGGGCGAAGGTCATCAGCAGCGCCGCCCAGTTCAGGGCGACGATGGTTTCGGGCAGGCGCCGGCCACGATCGAGCCAGGGCAGGATCCAGGTCAGCGCCGCCGGCATCAGCAGCCAGATCGCAACGAAGCCGAGGATGCTGATCGCCAGGGGCACCATTTGGAACAGCAGCGCCCAATCGTTGCCGAGCTGGAAGGCCTCCATCGCCATATAGGCAGGGAACGCCAGCACCGCCGCGACGAAGCTCTTGGCAGCGCCATCCGGCGAGATGTCGAACATCGCCATGCCGCCGGTGTCGCGCTTGGCCAGGCGCCAGGCGCCCCAGACGCCGCGGATGATGTCGCCCGAAGAAACCGGCATGACCCTCAGCCCTGCTCCGGGAAGCTGTCCTCGATCACTGCCCGGTAGATCCGGGCCAGCGTCTCGATATCCTCGACCGGCACGTTCTCGTCGGTCTTGTGGATGGTGGCGTTGACCAGGCCAAGCTCGACCACCGGCGCGTGATCCTTGATGAAGCGCGCGTCGGAGGTGCCGCCGGAGGTGCTGAAGGCCGGGCGCCGGCCGGTGACGCGCTCGGTGGCGCGGGCCACGCGCTCGGTCAACGCGCCCGGCGCGGTCAGGAAGCTGTCGGCGCCGCTGCGCAGGTCCAGCGCATAGTCGCCGCCGACCGCGTCGAAGCGTTCGCGCAGCCAGGCGCCCAGGCTGTCCGCCGTCCAGGTGTCGTTGAAGCGGATGTTGAACACCGCCCGGCCCTCGGCCGGAATCACATTGGTCGCCGGGTTGCCGACATCGATGGTGGTGATGGCCAGGGTGCTGGGGTCGAAATGGGCGCTGCCGCCGTCGATCTCCGGCCCGTCCCCCGGGCTCAGCGCCGCCAGCATCCGCACCAGCCGGGGCAGGGGGTTGTCGGCCTTGTGCGGATAGGCGACATGGCCCTGCGCGCCACTGACCGTCAGCCGGCCGGTCAGGCTGCCGCGCCGGCCGATCTTCATGGTGTCGCCGACCGTGTCGCTGCTGCTCGGCTCGCCGACGATGCAGGCATCGATCGCTTCGTCGCGATCGGCCAGGGTCTGCAGCATGCGGACGGTGCCGTTGATCGCCTCGGCCTCCTCGTCGCCGGTGACCAGCAGGCTGATGGATCCGCCGAACTCCGGCCCGCGTTCGGCGACGAAGCGCCCGGCGGCGGCGGCGAAGGCGGCGACCGCGCTCTTCATGTCGCAGGCGCCGCGGCCCCAGATCCGGCCCACTTCGATCCGCCCGTCGAAGGGCGGGAAGCGCCAGCGCGATTCGTCGCCAGGCGGCACCACGTCGGTGTGGCCGGCGAAGCAGAGATGGGGCCCCGCCGTGCCGATCCGGGCATAGAGGTTGTCGATCGGCGCCGTGCCCGGCGTCTCGAACCGCATCCGCTCGCAGTGGAAGCCGAGCGGCGCCAGCGCCGCCTCCAGCACCGCCAGCGCCCCGGCATCCGCCGGGGTGACGCTGGGGCAGCGGATCAGGGTCTGGGTCAGGGCGACGGGATCAGGCACGGTCACGTCACGGGAAGGGGGCACCACGATCAGTCGCGCAGCAGCTCATTGATCGAGGTCTTGGCGCGGGTGCGCTCATCCACCCGCTTGACGATCACGGCGCAGGACAGGGACGGGCCCGGTGAGCCATCGGCCAGCGGCTTGCCCGGCATCGCGCCCGGCACCACAACGGAATAGGACGGCACCCGGCCATAGCTGACGGTGCCGGTCTCGCGGTCGACGATCTTGGTGGTGGCGCTCAGGAACACGCCCATCGACAGCACCGCGCCGCGCTCGACGATCACGCCCTCGACCACTTCGGACCGCGCGCCGATGAAGCAATCATCCTCGATGATGACGGGGTTGGCCTGCAGCGGCTCCAGCACGCCGCCGATGCCGACGCCGCCGGAAAGGTGGCAGTTCTTGCCGATCTGGGCGCAGGACCCGACGGTGGCCCAGGTGTCGACCATGGTGCCGCTGTCGACCCGGGCGCCGACATTGACGAAGCTCGGCATCAGGATGACGCCCGGCGCGATGTAGGCGGAACGGCGGACGACCGCGCCCGGCACGCTGCGGAAGCCGGCCTCGCGGAAGCGGTTCTCGCCCCAGCCCAGGGTCTTCGGCGCCACCTTGTCGTACCACACGGCGCCACCCGGGCCGCCTTCGACGATCTGGCTGTCATTCAGGCGGAACGACAGCAGCACCGCCATCTTCAGCCACTGATGGGCCTGCCATTCGCCATCGACCTTCTCGGCGACGCGCAGCGCGCCGGAATCGAGGCCTTCCAGCACCGCCTCGACGGCGTCGCGGGCGGGGCCCTTGGTGGCAGGTGTCAGGCTCTCGCGGCCGGCCCAGGCCTGTTCGATGGCGGTCTTCAGCGCGGTGTCGGTCATCACAAGGGTTCGGCAGTCATCACTATGGCGGGGCCCGCACGATGGGGCGCCGCCGTCGGGCTTGTCAACGCCGCCGCCTGCGCGGGGAGCCGCTCAAGCGTATGGTCTGCTACGCTCTTCGCATCCCGCCCTCGAATCGCCGGAAGGCGACGCCGGACGCAAGGGACGTGACCTAGGCGGGCTTCGCGTCATGCCGACTGGTCGGGCCCGGTTTCCAGCTGGCAGCCATTGATTCGCCAGCTGCCGTCCGGCTGCTGTTCCATGAAGTAGTCGGCGATCACCGGGGCCCCGTCCGGCCCCACGAACAGCACCTTCTGTACGATGCGGCCCTCGATCGTGGTCAGGTCGCGAAAATCGACCGATTTCGGCCGGTAGACGGCGGGATAGCCGCGCTGGACCATCGCCAGGAAATTGTCCGGCGTGCCGAACATGTGCTGGATGGTCGCCGAGGCATAGCCGAACGCTTCCGCAGCCCGGTCGGCCTGCAGGGCGTCGAGCTGCTTCTGGATGATGCCGACGATCGCGGTCTTGTCGGCATCCCCGGGCGTCGCCTGCGCCAGCGCCGGCGTGGCGAACAGGAGAAGCAGGAAAAGGATGCGCCCGAGGGCGCCGAGCACCAGCCGCATGATAACCTCCCCAGCCTTGTTTCCGCTTCTACGAGGGAAATGGCCCCGTCGGATGCGGCCGCAAGCGGGCGCGGGGCAGCGGCCCGCCGTGCATGACTGGGGCGCATATCTTGGTTCGTGTCGGTTCGATGAAAATGGGGCTTGCAATCGGGGGCGGGCATCGACTAGGTTCCGCCCGCTTGCAGACGGGGCGCCGCAAACGCCCCGCAGAACGCGCCCGTAGCTCAATTGGATAGAGCATCTGACTACGGATCAGAAGGCTAGGAGTTCGAATCTCTTCGGGCGCGCCATTCTCTGCAGGTCATCGATACGAAGCCGCTAACACCGTGTAGCGGCTTTTGCTTTTGGGGCCGGTGACCTAGCCCCGGGACGACCGCTCAGGCCGCCGCCCGGCCGGCGATGGTGACGCGGGTCAGTGCTTCAGACACATCCCACAGCCGGCGCCAGGCAGCCTGGTCGAGCGCCTGCGGCGCGATCTTCGACCGGCTGGGCGATCCCTTGATCTCGGAGAAGCCATTCGGCCCGTACAGCACGCCGCCTTCGGCCGCCGGCATGGTCGCGGCGTAGAGCGTCGGCAGCGCCCCCGCGGCCGCGGATTGCGCCAGGAGGGGCATCAGCATGCCCAGCGCCCGCTCGAACACTCTCGGCGCCGCCCGGCCCATCCCCGGCCCGGCGGTCTGCAGCTCCGTCATCGCGAGGCCCGGATGCACCGCGATGCTCTGCAGCACCCAACCCTCGGCCCGGGCCCGGCGCTCCAGCTCCAGGCTGAACATCAGATTGGCCAGTTTGGCCTGGCGATAGGCCGGCCAGGGCCGGTAGCGCCGTTCCGACTGCAGGTCGTCGAAGGCGATCCGGCCGGAGCGGTGGGCCAGGCTGCTGACCGTGACCACCCGCGGCGCCGGCGCGGCCAGCACCAGCGGCAGCAGGCGCAGCGTCAGCGCGAAATGGCCGAGATGGTTGGCGCCGAGCTGCATTTCGAACCCGTCGGCCGTGAGATGGCGGGTGGGGATCGCCATCA
>NZ_JBYRFX010000488.1:0-1636 GCF_057815775.1 Inquilinus sp. | reverse complement strand
GATTCGCCGCCGCGTCGGAGGCAGAGATCCGCGCCGCCGATCTGGGCCAGGAGGATGCCGAGCTGATCGTCGCCCGCGCCCATGGCTTCGCCGATTGGGCCGGTTTCGCCGACCGGATCGAGGCGATGAAGGCCGGCCGGGCGGAGGAGCCGTTCCGCACCGCCTTCGTGGCAATCCGCGGTGATGACCGCGCGGCGCTGGCGGCCGTGCTGGCGGCGCATCCCAGGCTGGTCAATGCCAAGGGCACCAATGGCAACCGGCTGCTGATGCTGGCCATCTCGATAAACCGCCTGGTCCTGGCCGGCGACCTGCTCGATGCCGGCGCCGATCCGTCGCTGGCCAACGACAAGGGCTGGACGCCGCTGCACGACATCGCCTGTGGCGGCGACCGTGACGCCCTTGAGGCCCGCCTTGCATTGCTCGACCGGTTGATCACGGCCGGCGGCTCGGTCGAGGCGGAGGCCTATGGCGATGGCGGCACACCGCTGGCGGTGGCGCTGTTCTGGGGCCATGCGGCGATGGCCGAACGGCTGGCGACCGAGCTGGTCGTGCCCCTGAATCTCCGCATCGCCGCCGGGCTTGGCCGGACCGACCTGATCGCGCTGTTCTTCGATGGGGCAGGCGCGCTGCGGCCGGAGGCCGGCCATCATCGCGGCTTCTACCGGCCGCACAGCGGCTTCCCGGAATGGCACATGACCGATGCACCGCAGGAGATCCTGGACGAGGCCCTGACCTGGGCCGCGCGCAGCGGCCGGATCGCGGCGATGGCGGCGCTGCTGGCCCACGGCGCAGATATCGACGGCGTGCCGCACAACGGTGCGGCCCTGCACTGGGCGCTGCTGAACCATCACGCGGAGGTGGTGGACTGGCTGCTCGGGCAGGGGGCGGATGTCGATCGCCGCGCCGTGTGGGGCGACACCGCCGACGTCACCCCGCTGCACATGGTCGCCGGCTGGGCCAATGACCCCAAAGCCGCTCGGCTGCTGCTGGAGCGGGGCGCCGACCTCAGCCTCAAGGACCGGACCTATGACAGCACGCCGCTCGGCTGGGCCGAGCATTTCGGCCACCCCGAGGTCGCGGCCCTGTTGAAGGACGATTCTCCGGACGCCGGCTGATCGGGTCGCAGCAACGATCCGTGCCGAAACAGGGGCGGATCGTTGCCGATCCGATATCCTGGCCCTATGAAAGCTGACTGAAAGCTTCGTGCCGTCACTTTGTCGCCATCGCGTTTCGGGGGCCGGCCCAAGCAGGCTCCGCGATAGCGCCGGTCCGGATGGTCCGGGCCGCCAATGAGAGATCGGGAGGAGACACGATGGTTCGCCAACGCTCGAGAAGCATCGCCTGCGCACTGGCCTTCGGCGCCGTGCTGGCGACATCCGGTGCGGCCCTGGCCGAGGACAAGATCACCATCATCGTCGGCGGCATGGAAAAGCAGATCTACCTGCCGGCCGTGCTGACCCAGCAGCTGGGCTACTTTAAGGACGAGGGCCTGGATGTCGAGCTGCTGAACAGCCGCGCCGGCGTCGAGGCCGAGAACGAGCTGATCGCCGGCGCCGTGCAGGGCGTGGTCGGGTTCTACGACCACACCGTCGACCTGCAGGCCAAGGGCAAGTACATCCAGACCATCGTCCAGTTC
>NZ_JBYRFX010000487.1:0-7880 GCF_057815775.1 Inquilinus sp. | reverse complement strand
GCGTCGCGGTTGACCAGCGTCACCTCGACCCGGTCGGGCCCGATACCCTGGGCATCGAGGGCCCGCGCCGCGCCGACCGCACTCCACAACCCCGCGAACCCGCCGCCCAGGATCAGGATACGCCGCATCGCTTCAGCCCCCCGCCGCACCAGCCCCAGACTAGGGCCGGCTCAGGGGCGAAGGCAACGCGCCGCTTCGGTGGCCCGCCCGGCGGCCTACTCCCAGGTCAGCGCGCCGCCGTTCTGGTATTCGATCACCCGGGTCTCGAAGAAGTTCTTCTCCTTCTTCAGATCCATCGCCTCGGACATCCAGGGGAACGGGTTCTCGGTCTCGGCGAACACCGGGGCCAGGCCGATCTGGGCGCAGCGGCGGTTGGCGATGAAGTGCATGTACTGCTCGGTCAGCGCCGCGTTCAGGCCGAGGAAGCCGCGGGGCATGGTGTCCCGGCCATAGGCGACCTCGAGCTCACTGGCCTCGGCCAGCATCCGCCGCAGCTCTTCCTGGAACGCCGGGGTCCAGAGATGCGGGTTCTCGTTCTTGATCTGGTTGATGACATCGATGCCGAAGTTCAGGTGAATCGACTCATCGCGCAGGATGTACTGATACTGCTCGGCGATGCCGACCATCTTGTTGCGCCGGCCCAGCGACAGGATCTGGGCGAAGCCGGTGTAGAACCACATGCCTTCGAACACGACGTAGAAGGCGACGAGGTCGCGCAGGAACGCCTGGTCGGAGGCCGGCGTGCCGGTCTGGAACGACGGGTCGGCCAGGTTCTGGGTGTAGCGCATCGCCCAGGCCGCCTTGTCGGTGATCGACGGCACCTCGCGATACATGTTGAACAGCTCGCCCTCGTCCAGGCCCAGGCTCTCGACGATGTACTGGAAGGTGTGGGTGTGCACCGCCTCCTCGAAGGCCTGGCGCAGCAGGTACTGCCGGCATTCCGGGTTGGTCAGGTGGCGGTAGATCGCCAGCACGATGTTGTTGGCGACCAGCGATTCCGAGGCGGCGAAGAAGCCCAGATTGCGCTTCACCGACCGGCGCTCATCCTCCGTCAGCCCGTCGCGCGACTTCCACAGCGCGATGTCGGCCTGCATCGAGACCTCGGTCGGCATCCAGTGGTTGTTGCAGCCGGACAGGTATTTTTCCCAGGCCCAGCGGTACTTCATCGGCAGCAGCTGGTTCACATCGGCGCGGCAGTTGATCATCGCCTTGTCGTCGATGCTGACGCGGCCGCCGTCGCGGTCGATCGCGCCGAGGCCGGTGGCGTCGGCGGCGGGCGCGTCCGCCTGCGGTGCGCGGGCGGGCGTGGTGGCGGCGGTGTCGGACCAGTCGAGCATCGTCATGGGCGGGTTTCCTGGGCTCTCTGAAACTCTGGGGCTCACTGAAACTCTGGAGGCATCGAGCCCCGATTCAGGGGCGCGGACCCTACGAGATGTTGTCGTCACCAGCAAGATAAACTCTAGCTGTAGTGGGTGCCGACCACAACATCCCGGTGATGGCGTGTCCGGCATGCCCGCACCGTCCATCCCGTCGCACGGCACGGGACCAGCTGCCATGAAGACTTCCGCTGCGCGTCGCTTCGCTATGGCAGGCCTGGCGCTCTCCTCCCACGGACACCCGTCTCACCACGGCTTCGCTTGCCAGCGAGCGATCCAGATTCTGCCTGCGACAAGGGAACCAAAGTCATATTGGCGGGTTCGCAGTTTTGGAGGGATGTGGAATCACGTCATTTTGAGAATAATTGTAGCTTTATTGCCCTGATCGCTGATGGATTCTTATAAGGAATCGCTTGCCACGGCCGCAACAGCACCTGTACGTGCGCAACCAGAAGGTTCGGATTCAACCAAAATTGAGAACTTTTTTTGATTGCAGCCCGGCGAACATTGCCGGAGAGTGATTCACGGAGTTGCGCAGACGGGGGGATGTTGAATCGCGCTCCACTTCCGGAACGGGAAGTGGATACAGCAGCAATGTGCCGATCTTCAATATCGGCACCATCAACAAATGGCTGCAGCGATCAGCCGGCAGGTGAAACAGTGCGTTTCCCGGCTTGGCGTCTTCACGGAACTGCGCAATGCAGACAGGGGGACATCAAGAATCATGACCATTCCGCTCATGTCGGAATACCCACGACCTTGGTCACCGAGGCCGGTGCGACGCTGACGCGCCGAAGGCCGCCTGGCCGCGGGCCGTTGCCGCATTCCGGCGCCGCCCGCCGACCGCGCCCAGCGACTTCACACCAAGACCACAACCAGAGCTGAAGCGGCATTCCCAGGCGAGGCTTCGCCTCGCTGCTGAATGAATTCAGCCGGCACCCGAGCTATGCCTGAACCACCGCTCAACAAGGGGGAGCAATCCATGTGCATTCTGTGCCAGATGGGGAACAAGCAGGATCATTCCACCCCGGCCGCCAACGCGGCCGGTGGTGCGCAATCCTTCTCGTTCACCCAGTCGCAGCTCGATCACTGGCAGAACATCGACCAGACGCCGGCCAATCCCTTCGGCAAGGACACCAACTACGAGACGTTTCTCGATTATCTCGGGGCGCTGCAGCGCCCGCTGACGCCGACGCAGGCCCAGGGGCCGATCGTGGTCAACGTGTCGGACCTCAACGATCATCCGGACTACAAGGCCGCCGCCATCGCCGCGCTGCACCAATGGTCGTCGGTGACGCCGCTGCAATTCACCATCGTCGACGATCGGCCCTACAATCCGGCCACGGACTACCTGCGGGTCGTCAGCCCGGAGCTGGGCGAGGCCAATGACGGCAGTGCCTTCTCCTCGGGCCGTTTCGTCAGCGTCGGCCAGCGCTTCCATGACACCGAGCCGAACAAGACTGATCCGGGCGGCTATATCTACAACACCTTCATCCACGAATTCGGCCATGAATTCGGGCTGAACCACCCAGGTTTCTACAATTACGGCGGCCCAGGCGGCCCGCAGATCACCTATTTCAATGATGCGAAATGGGTCTTCGACAACCAGCAATACTCGGTCATGTCGTATTTCGACAGCATCGATACCGGCGGCACCACGGCGTGGACCAACACCACCCCCGGGATCGCGGATATCGAGGCCGTCATCCGCCACTATTTCTCCACCGTGGCGAATGGCGTGCGGACCTACCAGGACGTCCAGCTCAACACCGGTGACGATGTCTACGGCTTCGGCAGCACCAAGTCGGGCTATGCGCTGACGGCGACCGGCCAGACCCATGATGTCGGCTTCGTCATCCACGACACCGGCGGCCACGACACGGTCGATTTCTCGGGCTCGACCACCGGCACGATCCTGGACCTGCGGGAAGGCCGCTTCTCCAGCGTCAACGGCCACACCAACAACATCGCCGTCTTCGACGGCCACAACCAGGACGCGACCGAGTACTACATCGAGAAAGGCGTCGGCAGCCAGTACGCCGACATCATCGTCGGCAATGACGGCCAGAACGAGCTGCTCGGCAACGCCGGCGACGACCGGATCGATGGCGGCAACGGCGCGGACGAGATCCATGGCGGCGCCGGCGACGACCTGATCGTCGGCGGCCTGGACACCAAGGACAGCCGTGACCGCAACAACACGCTGCCGCCCGACAATCTACCCGAAAGCAAGGACGGCGACGACAAGCTGTACGGCGAGGCCGGCAACGACACGATCAACGGCGGGGCGGGCAACGACCTGCTGGACGGCGGTGCCGGGGACGACGTCCTGCGCGGCATGGCCGGCGTCGACGTCTTCCAGGGCGGCGACGGCAACGACACGGTCGATTTCAGCCTCGAAAGCCCGTTCCAGCTGCTGGTCAACCTGCTGACCAACGTGGCCAGCGGCGGCACTGCCTCCGGCGACACCTTCTTCAGCATCGAGAACCTGATCGGGTCGGACGACCGCATCGACCGCTTCATCGGCAACGACGCCAACAACCACTTCGATGGTCTCGGCGGCGGCGACGTCTTCAACGGCGGCAATGGCGACGACATCCTGGACGGTGCCCGCGATGGCGATGTCCTGTACGGCGATGCCGGCAATGACGTCCTGATCGGCGGCGCCGGGGCGGATTACCTGGACGGCGGAGACGGCATCGACACTGCCGACTACACGGTCGACGAACACCAGCCGATGTTCGGCCCACCGCGGACGCCCAGCACGGAGGGCGTGACCGTCAACCTCGCGCTCGGCACCGCCAGCGGCGGCGATGGCGAAGGCGACACGACGACGACGCACCAGTACGACCGGCTGGTGAACATCGAGAACGTCCTCGGCTCGAAATATGCCGACACCCTGATCGGCAATGCCGGCGTCAACGTCCTGTCGGGCGCCGCGGGCGATGACACGCTGTCAGGCGGCGGCGGGGCCGACACGCTCGATGGCGGCGCCGGCCAGGACACGGCGGCCTATTACGACAGCACCACGGGCGTCACTATCGCCCTCGGCGTGGCACGGACGCACTCGGAAACATTCATATCGATCGAGGGGCTGGCCGGCTCCGCCTTCTCCGATATCCTCACTGGCGACCCCGGCGACAACAAGCTGGTCGGCCAGGGTGGCGACGACGTCCTGCGCGGCGGCGCCGGAAATGACGTGCTGGACGGCGACTTCATTCCCTTCCCGGTAACCGGTGTGGGTGTCGGCGACGGCTATGCCACCCTGGCGGCGAATGCGGCGAACAACTCCATCGCGGCGGCCTATGACCTGACCAGCGACTTCTCGCTCGTAGCCGATTCCGACATTGTGGATGCAACAACCCTGGAGCATTCGACGGTCAATGCCACCGGCAACGGCGAAGGGGGCTACTACAAGCTGACGGTCAACGCCGGGACGGTCATCAGCCTCGACCTCGACCACACGTCGGACGGGCTGAGCGACAGCTACATCTGGCTGATGCGGGCCGACGGCACCGTGATCGCCGAAAACGACGATGCGGGGAACGATCCGGGCTCCAGCCGCAGGACGGATTCGGCACTGACCTTCAAGGTGGGCGAGACCGGGACCTACTACATCGTGGTCGGCCACTACGACAATGACACGGGGGCGCCCGAGCAGACCGTTCCCAATGGCTCGACCTATGAGCTCAACGTCTCCGTGACGCCGCCCCCGCCCGTGATGCCGAACATCGGCGTGGCCGGGAATGACACGCTCGAAGGCGGTGTCGGCAACGACACCCTCTACGGTCGTGCCGGCGACGACGTTCTTCGCGGCGATGCCGGCGCGGATCATCTCGACGGCGGCGCGGGAAGCGATCGGGTCAGCTATTTCTACGCGACCGAAGGGGTGACGATCGATCTCGCGGCCGGCATCGGCCACGGCGGCGAGGCCGAAGGCGATACCTATGTCGGCATTGAGAAGGCCAACGGCGGCAAGGCCGGCGACACGCTCATCGGCAATGCCGGGACCAACACCCTGTCCGGCCTCGACGGCGACGATATCATCGTCGGGGGCTCAGGAAAGGACACCCTGTCCGGCGGTGCCGGAGCGGACCGCTTCGACTTCAAGGCAATCGGCGACACCGGCACCGGCGCCAACGCCGATCTGATCACCGACTTCAGCCATGCGGAGGGTGACCGGATCGACCTTTCCGGAATCGACGCCGACAGCCTTCAGTCCGGGAATCAGGCCTTCAGCTTCATCGGCTCGGAGATCTACACGCACCACGCCGGCGAGCTGCGCTATGCCTCCATCTAGGCGACCACCACCACCATCGCCGGCGACATCAACGGCGACGGCACATCCGATTTCCAGATCGTGCTGAGGGGCATCATCGCCCTGGTGGCGGCCGACTTCGCGCTCTGATCGCGCCAGCCGGAACAGACGGGGGGCGGCGGAGCGATCCGCCGCCTCCTATTTTTTGGAAGGATGACGCGGCCCCACCTGCGGGAACCCAGGGCCGCAAACCGCCATTTCCCTGACAGGAGGTGTGCGATGACCAAAGTTCGCTATGTCGTCAGCCCGCATCACGGCGCGTGGCTGGTCCAGCAGGACGGCAATCGGCTCGCGAATTTCCCGACCCAGGTGAAGGCGAAGGGGTGGGTGCGCGAACTCGCCCGGAAAGGCCTCGAAGGCGGCCGGGAATCGCAAATCGTCATCCAGGGACGCGACGGTCGGATCAAGGAGCAGCGCAGCTATGGGCACGATCCTCGACGGCATCCGGGCTAGGCTTCATCCCGCGACGCGGCACGAAACCGCGGTCGAACAGGCGGTGCGCGAGGTTCGCGATGGCGACCTCTGCCTGAGGCGGCAAGGCCATGTGGTGGATCAGATGCGGTCGAGCGGGCACGTGACGGCGAAAGCCGAGGGCGACCTGGCGAAGCTGGCCGCCGCCCAGAGGAAGAATCTCGACCGTCTGCGCAAGCTTGTCGCCGACCTCGAAGACACGCCGGAGCACGGGCCACCAGCCCTGCGATCCGGTCACGGTCGATAATTTCAGCCGCTGCCATTCGGGTGAATGGCGGCGGCTGTGGTGTGGACTTACTGGCAGGCTTCGCAGGTCGGGTCGTCGATCGGGCAGACCATCGGCGCGCCATCGGGCATCGTCAGGTCGTCGCTGCCGAAAGCCGCGACCGGCACAGGAGCAGCGGCCACCGGGACCGTTGCCCCCAGGATCGGCGCCGAAGCGACCGGAGCCGGTGCCGCAGCGACCGGAGCACTGGTCACCGAGTTGAGCTTGCCGTCGGTGCCCTTCAGCGTCGACTTCTCGACGTGGGTCGCGCTCATCGCCCGGAGATAATAGGTGGTCTTCAGGCCGCGCTTCCACGCCAGCCGGTACAGCGCGTCCAGCTTCTTGCCGTTCGGGTTGGCGATGTACAGGTTCAGCGACTGGGCCTGGTCGATCCACTTCTGCCGGCGCGATGCCGCCTCGACCAGCCAGCTGGCGTCGATCTCGAAGGCGGTGGCGTACAGCGCCTTCAGGTCGTCCGGCACCCGGTCGATGGCGCCGAGGCTGCCGTCGAAATACTTCAGGTCCGAGATCATCACCTCGTCCCACAGGCCGAGTGCCTTGAGGTCGCGCACCAGGCCGGGATTCACCACCGTGAAGTCGCCCGACATGTTGGCCTTGACGTAGAGGTTGCGGAACGCCGGTTCGATCGACTGGGCGACGCCGCAGATGTTGGAGATGGTCGCGGTCGGCGCGATCGCCATGGTGTTGGAGTTGCGCATGCCGGTGCCGCGCACCCGCTCGCGCAGCCCGTCCCAGTCCAGCGTCTTGGAGCGGTCCATCTCCAGCACGCCGCCGCGGGCTTCGGCCAGCAGCTCGATCGAGTCGATCGGCAGGATGCCGCGGCTCCACAGCGAGCCCTCGAAGGACGGGTAGCGCCCGCGCTCGGCCGCCAGGTCCACAGATGCGGCGATGGTGTGATAGCTGATCACCTCCATGCTCTCATCGGCGAAGCGCACCGCCTCATCCGACGCGATCGGCATCCGCAGCGCCTGCAGCGCATCCTGGAAGCCCATGATGCCGAGCCCGACCGGGCGATGCCGCAGGTTGGACCGGCGGGCTTCCGGGATGGTGTAGAAGTTGATGTCGATGACGTTGTCCAGCATCCGCATCGCCGTGCGGATGGTGCGCTCCAGCCGCGCCCGGTCCAGGCCGCGCTCGGTGACATGGTTGGACAGGTTGATCGAGCCGAGGTTGCAGACCGCGACCTCGTCATCCGAGGTGTTCAGCGTGATCTCGGTGCACAGGTTCGAGGAATGCACCACGCCGACATGGCCCTGCGGCGAGCGGATGTTGCAGGGATCCTTGAACGTGACCCAGGGATGCCCGGTCTCGAACAGCATGGTCAGCATGCGGCGCCACAGGTCGAGCGCGCGGACCTGCTTGTGCACCCGGATCTCGCCGCGCGCGGCCTTGGCCTCATAGGCCTCATAGGCGGTCTTGAACGCCGGGC
>NZ_JBYRFX010000486.1:0-2405 GCF_057815775.1 Inquilinus sp. | reverse complement strand
GGCCTCGGCGACACGCGCGACGAGATCCTCGGCACCTGCCAGCGCCTGGTCGATATCGGCGTCTACCCCTTCGTCGTGCCCTTCGTGCCGATCTCCGGCACGCCGATGGAAAGCCACCCGCCGCCCTCCTCCGGCTTCATGAGCTCCATCCTCGGTCCGCTGGCCGGCATGCTGATCGCGGGCGGGCTGAAATCGGTCGACGTCAAGGCCGGCTGCGCCAAATGCGGCGCCTGCTCCGCCCTGTCCACCTATGAGCGCGGCCAGGCAGCGCAGGGAGCCGGGGCATGATCATCGAGCCGGGCAAGCCCTTCGTCGCCAGCGAGTATCAGGTCAAATACGCGACCACGGCCTGGGAGCGGCGGGGCGCTGCCGCCCTGCGGCGGGCGGTGTTCTGCGAGGAACAGGGCCTGTTCGCCGGCGACGACCGCGACGCCATCGACGAGATCGCGACGCCGATCGTCGCCCTTTCCCTGCTGGGCATCGCCGCCGATGCGGTGGTCGGCACGGTGCGCATCCATGAGGCAGAGCCGGGCCTGTGGTGGGGCTCGCGCCTGGCCGTGGCCGAGGGCCACCGCAAGGTCGGCGCGCTCGGCGCCTCGCTGATCCGGCTCGCCGTCGCCTCGGCCCATGCGCGCGGCGCCACAAGCTTCCTCGCCCATGTGCAGAGCCAGAATGCGCCGCTGTTCCAGCGCCTGCACTGGCGGACACTCGACATCGTCGACCTGCACGGCCGGCCGCACCACCGGATGCAGGCGGACCTCGATTTCTATCCGCCGTTCCGCACACCGGATGCAGGGTTCCTGGCCCTGAGGAAGGCGGCATGACGACGGATGGTCTCGACCTATCCCGCCTCGCCGAAACGCTGCGGGCGAGCCGCGGCATCGCCGCCAAGGCCGAGATCGCGACCGCCGCGGCGCGGCTCGGCCTGTCCGGGCATTCCGCGACGCCGGTCGGCGACGACTGCGCCGCCATTCCCGACGGCGACGGCTTCACGCTGCTGGCGATCGAGGGCTTCATGAACGCCTTCGTCGCCGGCGATCCCTGGTTCGCCGGCTGGTGCGGCGTGATGGTGAACATCTCCGACGTCGCCGCGATGGGCGGCCGCCCGGTCGCCGTGGTCGACGCCCTGTGGGCCGATGGCGCGGACGCCGCCGGTGCGATCTTCGACGGGATGCGGGCGGCGGCCGAGCGCTTCGGCGTCCCCATCGTCGGCGGCCACACCAATCTCGGCACCGACCGCAGCCAGCTTTCGGTCGCCATTCTCGGCAAGGCGAAGACGCTGCTGACCAGCTTCGATGCGCGGCCCGGCGACCGCCTGCTGGCGGCCATCGACCTGCGCGGCCGCTACCGTGAGCCGTTCTCGAATTGGGAGGCGGCGACGGACGCCCCCGCCGGGCGGCTGCGCGGCGACCTGGAGCTGCTGCCGATAATCGCCGAGGCCGGCCTGTCCCGCGCGGCCAAGGATATCAGCCAGGGCGGCATCGTCGGCACTGCCGCGATGCTGGCCGAGTGCTCGGGCGTGTCTATCGACATCAACGTGACGGCGGTGCCGCGGCCGGACGGCGTGCCGCTCGATCGCTGGCTGATGACCTTCCCCAGCTTCGGCTATTTGATCGCGGCATCCACCGAGACCGCCGGGACGATCCTCGACCTCTTCGCCGCGCGCGGCATCGCCGCCGCCGATATCGGCACGATCCGGTCGGGCAGCGCTGTGACGATCACCGATGGCGCGGCGACCGAGCTGATCTGGGATCCGGCGGACCGGCCCCTGCTCGGCTTTTGCCGGGCGGAGCTGGTCGCATGATCCGTCCGCTGCGCATCGCGATCCTGGCGCATTCGACCAATCCGCGCGGCGGCGTGGCGCACGCATTGGCCGTCGCCGAAGCCTTCACCCGGCTTGGCCATCAGGCCGCGGTCCATGCCCCCGACGCCACCGGCGCCGGCTTCTTCCGGCCCGCACTGTGCAAGACGATCCCGATCCCGGCCTCCCCCGCCGGCCCGGCGTTGCGCGATCTCGTCGAGACGCGGATCGCGGAGTATGTGAGGTATTTTGAGGATCCGGTGCATCGCCGCTTCGACATCTTCCATGCCCAGGATGGGATCTCCGGCAACGCGCTGGCGACCCTGAAGCAGCGCGGGCTGATCCCTGCCTTCGCGCGCACCGTCCACCATGTCGACAGGTTCAGCGATGACCGGATCGCCCGGCTGCAGACCCGCTCGATCGCCGAAGCCGACCGATGCTTCGTCGTCAGCCGGCTATGGCGCGGCGTGCTGGCCCGGGATTTCGGGATCGCCGCCACGCCGATCGGCAACGGCGTCGACCGCGATGTTTTCTCCCCGGCCGCCGGCCGCGAAGACCGCGACCTCAGGCAGCGCCTCCGCCTCGGCGCCGGGCCGGTGTTCCT
>NZ_JBYRFX010000485.1:0-3008 GCF_057815775.1 Inquilinus sp. | reverse complement strand
CGTCAAGATGGGCGGCATCACCGGGCTGATGCAATGCGCCGCGATCTGCCACGCCCACGGGGTCGAGCTGGTGCCGCACCAGACCCAGCCCACCATCGGCCATGTCGCCAACCTGCATGTGCTGGCGGCGCTGATGCACCTGACCAAGCCGGCGGAATACGCCGACGCGGCCGGCCGGGTCGGATTCTTGAAGCCAACATCCATCCGGCCGGCGGATGGCCGCTTCCTGGTGCCGCAGGGGCCGGGGCTCGGGCTCGAGGTCGACGAGGCGGAAATCAACAAGCGGCGCTGACCGGCGCCGATAAACGACAGGGGAGACGGCCATGGCGATCAGCAGGCGAAACGTGCTTCAGCTCGGCGTCGCGACCGCGGCGCTGGCAAGCTTCGGCAGTGCCCGGGCACAGGATGCATCCCGGAATGCGGATGTGATCCGTATGGGCATCGCCGCGAAGGGGCCACGCTACAGCGATCCCAACCTGACGACCCAGGGCTCGGACAACTGGGCAACCGAGCAGATCTACGAGCAACTGGTCCGCCCCGAGGATGGTGCCTTCGCGATCAAGCCGGAGGACTACCTGCCGACGCTCGCGACCAGCTGGAGTTCATCGCCGGACGCCAAGACCTGGACCTTCCAGCTGCGCCAGGGCGTGCAGTTCCACAAGGGCTTCGGCGAGATGACCTCGGAGGACGTGGTCTACTCGTTCAAGCGCGCGATGACCTCGGGCACCAACACGACGGTGCTGGCCAACATCGCCGACGTCGTCGCCAACGGGCCTAGCCAGGTGACCATGACCTTGAAAAGCCCCGACGCGCTGTTCCTCGGCACCTCGGTGTTCAACAACAACACCTCGATCGTCAGCAAGAAGGCGGCCGAGCAGATGGGCGAGGCCTTCGGCACCGATGCCGTCGGCACCGGCCCCTACGAGCTGACGAAGTTCGACAGCCAGGTCGGCACGGTGATGAAGCGCCATGACGGCTATTGGGGCCAGAAGGCCAAGATCAGCACCGTCGAATGCGTCTACATCGCCGACACCTCGGCGCGGACGCTCGCCCTGCTGTCCGGCGACATCGACATCATGGAGGCGGTGCGCGCCCCCGGCTGGGTCGCCTCCATGCAGCAGCGCGACCCGACGCTGAAGATCGACATGACGGTGCCGGGGTCGTTCAACACGCTGCACGTCAACCTGACCCGCAAGCCCTTCGACGACCTCAAGGTGCGGCAGGCGCTGATGCATGCGATCGATCGCCAGTCCGTGGCGCAGGCGCTGGCGCCGATGGGCGGGACCATGGCCGGGCTGCAGCCCGACTTCTTCCCGGCCGGCTTCAAGACCGAGGACCTGCCGGAGGAACTGCGCTACCCCTACGATCCCGACAAGGCGAAGGCGTTGCTGGCCGAGGCCGGCCACCCCGACGGGATCAGCTTTCCGTCCCTGTGCAGCCAGCGCGAGGACTATTCCTCGACCATGCTGATCGTGCAGGAGCAGATCCGCCTGGCCGGCTTCAACATGGATCTCAGGATCGAGGATCACACCGCCTATCACGCCGACAATCTCTCGGACAAGAATACGCTGGCGATGCACTCGTCGAGCTATCCGCCGATCCCGACGCAGCTGTATTTCCAGCAGCTGTCGGCGCAGTCCGAAGTCAAGTCGGATGGATCGGGCGGCGGCAACTACAGCCATTACGGCGTGGCGATGCCGGGCATCGACGATCTGCTGGCCCAGGCCTTGGCCGCGACCGACTTCGCGACCTATGAGAGCACCTGCCGCAAGATCGAGCTGCAGGTTCTGCGCGACCTGCCGCTGATCGGCCTGTCCACCCTGTCCTTCACCACCGCGCGGCGCGGCAATGTCGATCTCGGCTACCCCGTGAAGAGCGGCTATGCGCGCTGGCGCTTCCACCGGGCGACCAAGACCATCGTCTGACCCGCAGGGGAGGGCCCGCTATGGTGCGGTATCTGATGTGGCGATTGCTGGATGCGGTTCCGACCATTCTGCTGGTGCTGACGCTGGTGTTCGTCTGCATGCGCATCCTGCCCGGCGACCCGGCGCTGGCGGCGCTGGGAGACAACGCGCAGCCGGACCAGCTCGCGGCCTTCCGCGAGAAGATGGGGCTGAACGTCCCGCTCTGGCACCAATATCTGAACTTCCTCGGCGGTGTCCTGACCCTGGATTTCGGGCGGTCGCTGATGAACAACACCTCGGTCCTGCAACTGCTGGCCTACAACCTGCCCTATACGATCGAGCTGACCATCGCCGCGATGGTGATGGGCGTCGTCGCCGGAATCCCGCTGGGCGTGCTGGCGGCGACCCACCGCAACCGCCCGGCCGATGCCGGGGTCCGGGTGTTCTCGTTGATCGGCTACGCCATTCCGGACTTCTATCTCGGGGCGCTGCTGCTGATCACCTTCTCGCTCAATCTCGGCTGGTTCCCGATCAATGGCGGCGGTGATGGCTTCGTCGATCGGCTGCACCACATCGTGCTGCCGGCGCTGACCCTCGCCTTCGTCAAGGCCGCCTTCCTCGGCCGGCTGACCCGCACCTCGCTGCTCGAGGTGTTCGGCAAGGACTATGTGCGGACGGCGCGGGCCAAGGGTGCCAGCGAGCGCCGCGTCATCTACCGGCACGGGCTGCGCAACGCGCTGCTGCCGCTCTCCACCGGCTTGGGCCTCAGCCTGCTGGCGACGCTCTCCGGCTCGGTGGCGATCGAGCTGGTGTTCAACCGGCCCGGCATCGGCGCGTTGCTGATCAACGCCATCCAGGAACGCGACTATCCGGTCATCCAGGGTGGCGTGGTGATATTCGCAATGTTCGTCGTGCTGATCAATCTCATCATGGACCTGCTCTATGTGCTGATCGATCCCAGAATACGGGTGCAATAATGGGCGTGATCTCCGACGACTACATCCCGACGACCGAGCCGAGCGTGCTCAAGGTCGTGCGGATGGAATTCATGAGCCGCCCCGGGGCACTGATCGGTCTGATCGTGGTAGCGACGTTCGTGGTGAT
>NZ_JBYRFX010000484.1:0-4258 GCF_057815775.1 Inquilinus sp. | reverse complement strand
CGTAACGCATATAATCATCGATTCTCTCCTCGTTTCGTGATGGGGATGACACAAATTGTGACCCGCGAAATTTTCGCAGAGACCGAAACAGTTCGATATGGATTTGGAGGGATTCCAGCTATATCACTGGATATTGTTGTTAAACTTCTAGAAGAGCAATGCAATAATATTTATTCGGCATTTTCAGGGTTTGAAAAATTAATTCGCGAACACGAAGGCAGTATTTCCCAATATCAATCAGAATCTGCCAATGCGGATAGATAATTTTAACTCAGTGCAGATCGAGTCGAAGCCGTCGATCCTGGCGACGATACGGCCGCTCTCGAAGACAAGAGCCACCCCTTCTACCCAAAAAGGTCGTTCACCCTCTCTCCCGTCCCAGCAGCACCGCCACTGCCTGCGCCCGGTTCGCGGCGCCGAGTTTTTCGTAGAGGTTGCGCAGGTGGAATTTGACCGTGTTCGGCGACAAGCCGAAGCAGCGGGCCAGGCCCTCGTTGCTCAGGCCCTCGGCCAGCCGCTCCAAGAGCTCGCGCTCGCGCACGGTCAGGCCGGCCAGCGGGTGGGCCGCACTCGCCCGGCCCAGATCGAGGAACGGGAACATCATCCGGCCGCGCGCCACCTCGGCCACCAGGTCCAGCAGGCGCTCGGGCGGCTCGGATTTCGACAGGAAGCCGGCGGCGCCCAACTGCATGGCGGTGCGCGCCACCTCCAGGTCCGCGCCGGTGTAGACGACGATGCGGGGTAGGGGCCTTGCCGCTCCCCCTGGGCTACGGGCCGCGCCTGACGGCGCGGCGTCCCATGCCCGGGGGGGCATCCCATGCCCGCAAGGCCTCCAGCACGGCGCGGCCGTCGCCATTGGCCATCACCCAGCCGATGATGTCGACATCCAAGTCGAAGCGCGCCACCGCGTCGAGGAAGCGCTCGCCGTCGCTGGCCGAGACCGCCAGCGCGAACCGCCGGTCCTCGCCGAACAGCGATTGCAGGCCGCGCAGCACCAGCGGGTTCCTGTCGGCAAAGCCCAGCCGGATCGGGTTGCCCGCGGCGGCGGACAGGTCGGGCAGGGGCTGCGGCTCCAACTGCTGTGGCGTGGTCCTGGTCATCCGTGTCCTGGCCGCGCGGGCCGCTGGGTCCCGCTTCCCCGGACGCTGATGCGTCCCGGTCCCCGCTGTCCGTCGTTCCTGCAACCAAGGTGGTGGGCTTGCGATCAAGGCGGATGACAAAGCGGCGCAGCGGGGCGGCCCGGGCGCGGCCCGGCGGATAATACTGCACCGGAATTGGACGGCCGGGCCGATTCATGTTCTACTTTTGTTCATGACAACGCCCGATCCAGCCCCGCAGCCGCAAGCCGATCCCGACCAGGATCGGGCGATGCGTCGCGACCGGGTTCTGGCGCGGCTGATCGAGATCCAGATGGATGTGGCCGAGGCGACCCGGACCGAGGCGGCGGAGGCCCCGATCGCCGGCGTCGATTATTGCGGCCGGCTGGCCGTCATCGCCCGTTCGGTGCGCCAGACCCTGCTGCTGGAGGACAGGTTCTCCCGCCCGCCCGAAGCAAAGGCCGCGGCCGGGCCGGCCGAGGCGGCCGACAGATCGCGGTCGCGGCTGCGGGTGACCATGGCCATGGGCGCGGCGGCCATCGATGGTGATGAGATCGAGCAGGACGAGGCCGACCGGCGCTTCATGGAGATGGCCGAGCGGCTGGAGCGGCCGGAGCTGGCCGAACTGGTCGAGACCTGCCCCCCGCTGGTGGCCGTGGCCCGGCTGTGCCGGATGTTCGGGCTGCCGGAGGAGGCGGAGCGCTGGCTGCAGGAGGCTGACGCCGGGTTGGCGGAGCTGGCGACCCAGTTGCGGGACGACGCGGCCAAGGACCCGCCCAGGCGGTACCGTTCCGCCGGCCGCAGCCGGCCGAGGTCCCCGGACACGGGGTGGCCGGATACGGGGTGAATGCGCCGGCCGGGGCGCCATGGGCGAACCCGGCCTCCCGCCGCCTGGCACCCTGCCGGGGTCGCGAACCGCGAACCCGATCGATGAAGACCCGGATGATGTCGCCTCTCCCGCCCTGCGGGAGGGGCCGGAGGTGCTTGTGCTTCGGGGGAGAGGCAACGTTTGGCCCGCTCCTTCACGATGAACGTGCCGCTCATGCCCGGCGCATCGGTTTCCGGGCGTGGAAGGTGAAGGTGCCGGCCAGGCACGGCCCGCGGATCTTCGCCGGCCCTTCCGTCTGTTCCGGGCCGGACAGTGTGTGTAAGAAAGCTGCCACAAAGAAAGGCTAAGTCTGGGCGCCTGCCATCAGGCTCAGTCCGCATTTCCGAGAGTTTCCCGATGAACGACATCACCGCCGACACCGCCGACACCGCCGACACCGCCGACACCGCCGCCACGCCCCTGCCGACCCTCGGGCAGGCCCCGCCGACGACCATCGTCGGCGCGCGCGTGCTGGTCGATGGGCGGATCGAGGAGGCGGTGGTCCGCATCGAGGCGGGCCGCATCGCGGACATCGCGGGCTCCGAGGGCCGCAATGCCGACGGGCGGCTCGACGGAGGCGGCCGCCTGCTGCTGCCCGGTATCGTCGACCTGCATGGCGATGCCTTCGAGCGCTCGCTGATGCCGCGGCCGGGCGTGCGCTTCCCGACCGCGCTGGCGCTGGACGAGGCGGACCGGGTGATGGCCGGCTTCGGCATCACCACGGCACTGCATGGCGTCACCTATTCCTGGGAACCGGGGCTGCGCGGGCGCGAGACCTTCCTGGCGCTGGCCGAGACATTGCGCGCCGTGCGCGGCCGCCTGCGCTGCGACACCCACCTGCATCTGCGCTTCGAGGTGCACAACCACGACGGGCTCGCGGAGGTGGCGCCGCTGATCGCCGACGGCACCATCGGGGTGGTCGCCTTCAACGACCATCTGGCCGATATCGAGGGGGACCTTGCGAACCCGGAGAAGGCGGCCCGCTACCCCGGCCGCACCGGCCTCACGGTCGAGGCGTTCCGCGACCTCATGCGCCGGGTGGGGACGCGCGCCGCCGAGCTCGACACGACGGTGGCCGCCCTCGCCGGCATGGCCGCGGCGGCCGGCGTGCCGATGCTCAGCCATGACGACGCCGATCTCGGGACGCGGGCGCGCTACCGCGCGCTGGGCGCCCGCATCGCCGAATTCCCACTGGCCCGCGAGGTCGCCGCCGACGCCCGGGCCGTGGGCGAGCATGTCGTCATGGGCGCACCGAACGTGCTGCGCGGCGGCAGCCACAAGGCCGGCAATCCGTCGGCCACCGAGCTGGTCGGGGCGGGGCTGTGCAGCGTCCTGACGTCGGATTACTACTATCCCGCCCCCTTGCACGCGGCCTTCCGCCTGGTCGGCGACGGCGTGCTGCCGCTCGAGCGCGCCTGGGACCTGGTGTCCGCCAACCCGGCCGCGGCCCTCGGCCTCGACGACCGTGGCCGGATCGCGGTCGGCCGCCGGGCCGACGTCATCCTGGTCGACCTAGGACCGGGCGGCGACCCGCGGCCGGATGTCGTCGCCAATCTGGTCGAGGGGCGCCGCGCCTTCGTTTCGATGCCGGGCTGACGCCGGTCCTTGGCAGCTCAGGCATTGCCCCCGCGCAGGGCCGCGATCACCGCATCCGTCACCTCGGCGGTGGTCGCCGAGCCGCCCAAATCGGGGCTGAGGTATTCTCCCCGCTCCGTCACCCGCTCGATCGCCGACATCAGGCGACGGGCGGCCGTGGCCTCGCCGAGATGCCCGAGCATCAGGCTGGCGGTCCAGAACGAGCCCAGGGGGTTGGCGATGCCCTCGCCCATGATGTCGAAGGCCGAGCCGTGGATCGGCTCGAACATCGACGGGCGGCGGCGCGACGGGTCGATGTTGGCGGTCGAGCCGATGCCGAGCGACCCGCCGAGCGCGGCGGCGAGATCCGACAGGATGTCGGCGTGCAGGTTGGTGGCCAGCACCGTGTCGATCGAGCCGGGCTTGTTGACCATGCGCTGGGTCATGGCGTCGACCAGCATCCAGTCGACGGTCAGGCCGGGATAGTCGCCGATCACCTCGCGCACGACCTCGTCCCAGAACACCATGCCGTGGCGCTGCGCATTGGACTTGGTGACGACGGTCAGCAGCCGGCGGTGGCGCGACGCGGCGAGGTCGCAGGCGAACCGGGCGATGCGCTCGATGCCCGTCCGGGTGAACACCGAGACATCCATGCCGACCTCGATCGGCAGGCCGCGATGGGCCCGGCCGCCGACGCCGGCATATTCGCCCTCGCTGT
>NZ_JBYRFX010000483.1:0-8675 GCF_057815775.1 Inquilinus sp. | reverse complement strand
GCAATGAACATAAGTCCGTTTTCCGACATGAGCAAGGCTGAGGTCGCATTTCGGACTTCATTTTTTGCGCCCTCCCGGTCGATCTACGACAACCTATTGAACAGAATAGGATTTATGACTTTCCGAGGCGCCGCATTCGGTCAGAGCGCGATTTCGGAGTTGACGGGTTGAAGTCCGAAATCGGACCTGAGGCGTTTCGTGGGCGTTTGGCCGAGCTGATCGGCAGCGACGAGCCATTCGTCTGGGCCAAACGGCTCGGCATCCCCAACGCGACGTTCGCCAGAATGTGGAAAGAGGGCTTGGTCCCGAAAGTGGCGACGCTCGCGCTGATTGCGGACGCTCACCATGTCTCTCTCGACTGGCTGGCACTCGGGAAAGGGGCAAAACGCTCGAAAGCTGATCGAGGGAGTATCGCGCCCACTAGCAGCCAAGCGCCGCCGTCGTTCGACGTCACTCTCTCCAGGCGAATCGGGGAGGCGATTGAGCAGGCATATAGGGACGAGGGGGGGCGCCTGCCGCCGCTCGATCTGGCGACGCTGGCCGCAGAAAAGTATCAGGAAATCAGCGGATCTTCGGCCGATCCGGACGAGCGGCTGGCGATGGTGAAGCTGATGATCACGCAACTGCGCAAGGAACTACGCGCCGCCGCTTCCGACCCCACAGCTAGCAAACACTCGGCATAAGGGTACTCCGACGGGTCATTTTCGCGTTTTGCGCGATATGCGGACGAGAGCAAATTCAGCTACTCTGCGTTGCATTAAATATCATTCGTACAACCGCTTGAGTGTGGAGCCACAGCATGCAGGAACCCACAATCGCTGCTATCGCGCTCGCGCCTATCTTCGGCGCGGTCGGGGTGCTCATAGGCATCCGGACCATCCTCGGTGCGATTCTCGGCAGCGTGGGCATATCGATGGGGTTGGTCGCCGGAGGCGCGATGTTCGTCCAACTGACGCAACAGTCTCTGGGGTCCACCGGGGCGCTCGGCGCCCTCTTTGTCGGTGGCGTCGCCTTCCTTCTCTTTGCCATGGCCCGCGCCGATAAGCGCGAGAGCGCTGCGGCCACGACCAGGCCGAACTGAGCCGGCCGGCGCAGGACATGCCATAGTCCGTGCATCTCCTGCCAAATCAACCGCCCCGTTTGCTCATTTCTGCGCATTTCCTGCCAAACCAATCGGTTCGGCGATGGGACGATTTTCTGACCTATCTCAATCTCTTAGGGACGAATTTCTTCTTCTAACCGTCTGCCAAACCGATCACCCCCCTACACCTGGATCGCCACGCCCCCAATCCAATGCGGGGGCGGGGCTTACGATGACGGTGGGGTTCGAGCGATGCGGTTCTCCAGGCGGTCATCACGAGCCGACGCAATCCAGCGGCCTCGCCGATACGCCGTCGGCGGCATGCCGGTGACCTTGCGGAAGGACTGGGCGAAGGCGCCGATGCTCTCATAGCCCAGGGTCAGCGCGGTGTCGGTGACGCTCCGCCCCTCCGCCAGCAGCGCGATCGCGGCGATCACGCGCCGGCGCAGCCGCCATTGCCCGACCGACAATCCGGTTTCCTGCCGGAACAGCCGGGTCAGGCTGCGCCGCGACAGGGCGAAGTCGCGGGCCAGGGTGTCCAGGCCGCGCCGCTCAGCCGGGTCCTCCATCAGGGCGCGGACCAGCTTCACCAGCGGCGGGCTGCGCGGCAGCGGCAGGTCCAGCGCGTCGTGCTCCGCCGTGGCGATCTCGTCCAGCAGCACCGCCAGCAGCCGCTGCGTCCTGGCGCCGTCCTGCACCACGGCTGTGCCGAGCCGCTCCAGGGTTGCCGTGAGCAGCGCCGACCGGCGCAGCAGGGCCGGCCGCTCCGGCAGCCCGGCGCAGCGGGACGGCGGCAGATAGGCGCCCAGCGCCCGGAGCGGCCCATGGCTGACCGCCTCATGGTGCAGGCCGGGCGGGATCCAGGCGACATGGCCGGCCGGCATCGCCCAGGTGCCCTCGGCGGTGGTCAGCAGCAGCGCGCCCGCGGTGACCAGGAAGATCTGTGCATGGTCATGGGCGTGGCCCGGCGTGCGGTATCCGTCATCATGCTGCAACCGCAGCGGGGCAGGGGCGCCGCCGGGGGAATCGCGGTCAGCCATGGCTCTCCGATCTGGCCTGATACAGGCGATGATTGGCCATCCATCGGCAGCAGGCCATCCAGGCTGCTTGTAGCATCCAGGTATTCCAGGATGAAGGAGACGATCGATGGACCGCCCGTTTACCGTGCCCTGCCACGGTGAGGAATTGAAGCACCGGATCGCCGAAGCGATGCGCACCGTGTTCGGCGACCCGGATCGGATTCCGGAATTCTTCGCCGACGATTACGCGCAGGTGACCGATGGCGAGGTCAGCGACCGCGCCCGGTTCGAGGCCCATATCCGCCATGTCGCCGGCTCGATCCGCCCGATCAAGGTGACCGTGCTCGACGCTGTCTGGCAGGGCGATGCCATCGCCGACCGGCATGTGGTCGAGATGGTCCATGCCGATGGCCGCACGGCGGCGATCGAGGTCTATCTGTTCGGCCATCTGCGTGACGGCCGGCTGTGGCGGGTGAACGAGGTCACCCGCGTGCTGTCCGGCGACCAGGCGCTGCGCGAGCTGGCCCGGGCGGTGGAGTGAGGGCCTAACCCGCCAGATGATCCCGATACCGACGGCGCAGCTCGGTTTTCAGCAGCTTGCCGGCGGCGGTGTGCGGCAGCTCGTCGACGAAGATCACGTCATCCGGCCGCCACCATTTGGCGACCCTGCCGTCGACCCCTCGCTATGCAGCCGTTCCGCCCGGCAGATCGCGGTGCTCCGCATGGTCGCGTGGCCGCGCGGTCCGCCGCTCGGGCGACAGTTCGAACACGCCGCGGTGCAGCCGCTGCAACAGCGCCTTGCGGTCACGCAATGGCGCGAGTTCATCCCAGTCGAGCAGGCGCCCGATCCGCGTCTCGATCGACTTCCCTGACAGGTGCGTGAATTCGCGTATCAGCAAGGAAAGCCGCAGCGTCAGCGATAGCTTGCCGATGATCTTGGCAAGGCGATTGTCGCGCTCGGTCAAATTCATCGGTCGACTGACAAGGTGAAATAGGCGGCCGTTCTGGCCGGAGAAATGCACGGGAACGACGGCCGCCCTCGCTTCCTGAATCAGACGCGCGGCGAAGATCTTCCACGGCAGGTCCTTGGCCCTGCCGAACACATTCGGTGCGGTGGCGACGCCGCCGGCCGGAAACACGACGATCGTCACGCCCTGCTTCAGAAGGCGCAGCGCTTCATTGCGCATCGCGAGGTTGTTTTTGACAGCCTCTTTGGTTTCCGAGAAATCCACCGAGAGCGAATAGGCTGCTATCTCCGGCACCTTCAACAGGTCGGAGGCGAGCATGACCCGGAAGGGGCGACCCAGTTGCTCGGCCAGCGATAGAATGGCGATCCCGTCGCCGATCCCGAACGGATGGTTGGCCAGGATGACCAGCGGCCGGTCCGGCAGATCCCGTGGCGGCCATTGATCGGGGGTCCGGACGCTGACACCGATCAGATCGAGCATCCGTGCAAACACCCGATCGCCGCTCGGCACGATATCCGTGCGCCAGTGATCGTAAAGCGCTGCAAACCTGTCGCGCCCGGACAGCCCCTCGACCGTCCGAATGAACCAGCGCTGCGCCGCGTGTTGGCTTGGGTTGGCATAAGAAAGCTCGGGGAACGGCCGGCGCCGGATCTTCCGCTTCATCATGCCACCGCTCTACACCGGTTCCATGACAGGGGAATGAAGGCCGCAGCGCGTCGCCGCCGGATTAATTTCTTCTATAGAAGATAAATTCTGCTATAGAAGATTCCAAGAGGCGCCCTTCGCTGGATCGGGAGCGGAGGGTATCCATCGCAAGGACATCCGGCACAGCGCGGCGTGGAGCTGCGGAGGGATGGATCCTGCCCCGACGCAGCAATCGCAGGAACTGTGCCGCTATCGGAGGGCTTTGACGCCATGACACATCGCAATGGTCCGGACGTGGCGGGTGCCGGTACGGCCAGGTCGCAGAAACACGCCTCCGCCGGTGAGCGCCGTCTGCAAAGGACAGCGTCCGGCACGAACTTCGCACGCTACGAATTCGGCGATCTCACCGTGGTCGCCCTCCGCGACGGCTTCGTCGACATGCCGCCCAGCCGGCTGCGCCAGGCGGGCGATCATCCGATCGGATCGGATATGCCGGCCCAGGTGAGGCTGGTCGACGGGCACCTTCGCCTGTCGGTCAACGCCTTCCTGGTGATCGATCGCGACCAGACCGTGCTGATCGATACGGGGGCGGCGAATGCGTGGCTGCCGACGATGGGCTTGCTGCCCGACGCGCTGGCCGAGGCGGGCGTGGCGCGGGAGAGCATCACCACCGTCGCCGTCACCCACACCCATGCAGACCACGTCCATGGCCTGGTCGCCGCCGACGGTTCGGACGCGTTTCCCAACCTCCAGCGGCTGCTTGTTCCGCAGGAAGAGCTGCCGATGTTCGATGAATACGAACGGCTTTCCCGATTTCGACAGGCCCGTTTGCCCTTCGGGGATGGCTTCAGGCTGAGCGACAGCATCACCGCCGTCGAGGCGCATGGCCATGAAGTCGGCCACACCGCATTCGAGGTGTCGAGCGGAGGCGAGACTCTGTTGATCTGGGGGGATCTCGTCCACGTGCCCTCGATCCAGTTCGACAGGCCGGAGCTGACCTGGGAATACGACGCCGACCAGCAACAGGCGCGTATCACCCGCGCCAGGATGCTGGAGCGCGCGGCGCAGCGCGGCGTGTTCGTCGCCGGTGCGCACCTCGATTTCCCGGGTGTCGGTCATGTCGAGCGTGCCGGGCAAGCCTATCGGTTCCGGCCGCTCTGATCCGCATCCGACTCCCTGCAAGACGACGCAGGGCGTAGGGGGTGTGGGATATCCGGGCTAAGATGGCCGCTGACGCATGCGAGCGGAAAGCGGAGCCAGTTGAGCAACCTCGAACAATCCCGGCCGGGAGCACGCGATGCCGCCGGCGCTTTCGGCGACCGTGTCCGCACCATCCGCGAGCAGGCAAATCTCACGCTTGAACACCTCTCCAGATTGTCCGGGGTGAGCCGGGCGATGCTGTCCAAGATCGAACGTGGAGAGAAGAGCCCGACCATCGGCATCGCCAAGCAGATCGCGCATGCTCTCGGTGCTTCGTTCTCGTCCCTTGTCGGTGAGGAGTCGCCGACGCACCGCGCCTTCGCGCTCGTGACGAAGGATCAGCGCCAGGTGTTCCGGGATCCGGAAACGGGGTTCGAGCGCTCCCTGCTTTCGCCGATGATGCCCGGCATGACCGTCGAAGTCGTGCTTCACCATCTGCCGGCGAACACGTCGACGGGCCGTTCGCCGCCACGCCAGTCGGCGACCGCCAAGCACGTCGTTGTCTTCCAGGGCCACGTGGTCGTCGCAACCATGGACAATGAGACGGCGCTGAACGAGGGTGATTGCCTGTATTTCGAGGCGGACGTCGAACACTGGTTCGAGAATCGCACATCCAGGCCAGCCGAATATTATCTGATCATCTCGGCGCCGCCGGCGAACCGCCCGTCCTAGCGGCCTGCGTGCCGGCCGCAGGTCGCGGACCCGACCTACGTGGCGAGATGGTCCCGATACCGCCGGCGCAGCTCGGTCTTCAGCAGCTTGCCGGTGGCGGTGTGCGGCAGCTCGTCGACGAAGATCACGTCGTCCGGCCGCCACCATTTGGCGACCTTGCCGTCGAACCACTCCAGGATCTCGGCCTTGGTCGGGGCCGTGCCCTCGGCCGCCACGGCGACCAGCACCGGCCGCTCGTCCCATTTCGGGTGGCGGGCGCCGACCACCGCAGCCTCACGCAACTTCGGGTGGCCGACGGCGATGTTCTCCAGCGCGATCGAGCTGATCCATTCGCCGCCGGATTTGATCACGTCCTTGGCCCGGTCGACGATCTCGACATAGCCGCTCTCGTCCATGGTGGCGACGTCGCCGGTGCGGAACCAGCCATCCGGGGTGAAGGCGGGGTCGTCGTCGCGGTTGAAATAGGCGCCGGCGACCCACGGGCCGCGCACCAGGATCTCGCCGAAGGCCACGCCGTCCATCGGCGCGTCGCGGCCCTCGGCATCGACGATGCGCAGCTGCAGCCCGGCGATCGGCCGGCCCTGCTTGCGCTTCAGCTGCAGCCGGGCGGCGTCGTCCCAATCGGCATTCTCGCGCTTCGGCGAATTGTAGAGCCCGATCGGGCTGGTCTCGGTCATGCCCCAGGCGTGGTCGATGCGGGCGCCGTAGTCGCGCTCGAACGCCTCGATCACCGGCAGCGGGCAGGCCGACCCGCCGATCAGCAGGCGCGGCGGGCTGGTGAAGCGGCTGCCGCTCTCGCGCAGATGGTTGAGCAGCCCGAGCCAGATGGTCGGCACCCCGGCCGACAGCGTCACCCCGGTCTCCTCCATCAGCCGGTACAGCGAGGCGCCGTCCAGCCGCGGCCCGGGCAGCACCAGCGACGCGCCCATCATCGGCGCGACGAACGGGATGCCCCAGGCGTTGACGTGGAACATCGGCACCACGGGCATCACGGTGTCGACCGACCGCAGGCCGAAGGAGTCCGGCTGGTTGGCGGCATAGGCATGCAGCACGGTCGAGCGATGCGAGGTCAGCACGCCCTTCGGCTCGCCTGTCGTGCCGGAGGAATAGCAGAGGAAGGCGGCGGTGTTCTCGTCGAACTCCGGCCAGTCGAAGTGCTCGTCATGGCCGGCGATCAGCGCCTCGTAGTCCAGCACCTCGAAACGGTCGGCGAGGGCAGGGGGCAACGGCTCGGCCGACGGCTCCAGCAGCACCAGCGTCGTCAGGGAGGCCGGCAGCCGGTCGCCAATCGCGCACAGGATGGACAGGAACATCGGGTCGAGGAACAGATGGGTGTCGCCGGCATCGCCCAGGATGAAGGCGATCTGCTCCGGGAACAGCCGCGGGTTGACGGTGTGGCAGACCGCGCCGATGCCGGCGACGCCGTAATACAGCTCGAGATGCCGGTGGTCGTTCCAGGCCAGCGTCGCCAGGCGCTCGCCGGCGGCGATGCCCCGTGCCGTCAGGGCGTGGGCCAGCCGGGCGGTGCGGGCGGCGATCTCCGGATAGGACAGGTTGGCGGTGCTGCCGTCACGGCGCTGGGTGATGACCCGCGACTGCCGGTGGAAGCGGGCCGCGTAGGACAGGAAATGGATGGCCAGCAACGGGCCGTCCTGCATCCGACCGAGCATCCCGTCCTCCCATGTCGCGGCGGGCTGTGTGCGCCACCTTTGGAAAGGATAGGGGGAAACTCCTGTCGACCCCAACCGGGAAACGACGATCACCGCGGCGGCAGGGTTCCATCCAGCAGCGGCACCAGGCGGCCGAACAGGTCACGCGTCGCCGCGACCCCCAGCACCGTGACGGGCTGATCCTGGCCGGCGATGCCGCCCGCGCGGTCCGCCGTCAGCGTCCAGTCCCTGGCGGCAGCGGGCCTGGCGCCAAGCACGAACGTGGCCAGAAGCAGGATCCCGCACAGCTGCCGGGCCGGGCCGAAGGACATCCGCATCGCAGTCTCCCTCCGTCGCAGGACGCCACGGACGGATCATGACGGCGAAACGCGGCGGCGATGCGGCCGGTTTCAGGCCCCGGAAAGATCCTCAGGCCTGTGCGCGCACATATTCCCGGTCGACCGAGGAGTCGTGCACGCGGTGGTCGAAGCCGTAGATGTGCAGCGAGATCGCGATGGCGCCGCTGTCGTTGACCATCTGGTGGATGTTGGGCTGCGTCGTTGCCAGGCTGGCGATGTCGCCCGGCCGGTGCACGGCCTCCCAGGTCTTGGCCACCCGCACTTCGTCGAAGGCGCGGAAGCGGATCTCGGTGAGGGTGCCGCTGATCAGGCCGAAGGCACAGGCGCAGTGGTGGTCATGGATCGCAGTCCGGGCGCCATTGTCCCACACCATGGCCCAGACGCTGGTCTCGGCATCGCCCCACAGCAGGTTGCGGGCGTAGGTGCCGGGCCTGCGTTCCAGGTCGAGACCGCAGATCAGCCCGGGATGGGCCGTGAAATGCTCGAGCATCGCCTGCGGCGATCCGCCGAACTCCGGCAGGGTCTTCAGCGCCGGGCGCCACCGGGCGGTGGGCCGGAAGACATCTGATGTGGCTGCGTGAGTCATGGTCGCCCTGCTTCTCGATCGCTGAGAACAGGGTATGCCCGGCCGGCGGGAACCAGATTGCGTTGTTGAAGGAAATTGGTTCGTCCTGAGCAAATGGATTTCGCTCATAGCCGATTGGGTGAAATCTGCTTCCCAGTTTGTCTTTTTCGGTGGTTTTCTATACCCAGAGCAGAAATCTGCCAGAGAAAGGAAGCCGTGCCGTGAGCCCGCCGACATCGCTCAAGCTCGACGAAATCGACCTCAGGATCCTGAAGGCGCTGCAGACTGATGCGACGATCGCGCTGGCCGACCTCGCGGTGAAGGCCGGCATCTCCGCCACGCCATGTTGGCGCCGGGTGCAGAAGCTGGAACAGGCGGGCATCGTCCGCAAGCGCGTGGCCCTGCTCGACAAGGCGGCCCTCAATGTCGGCGTGACCGTGTTCATCGCCATCCGCACGAGCCACCACACCGTCGAGTGGATCGAACGCTTCGGCAGTGCGGTGCGCGACATCCCGGA
>NZ_JBYRFX010000482.1:0-7490 GCF_057815775.1 Inquilinus sp. | reverse complement strand
ATCTCCAGGGTATGGACCGCCTTAAACTGTCATCCCGTTTTTCAAACGATCTTTGAGGACCCACAATCGTTCGGGGACGTCAGCCGCGCCGGGCGGCCTAGATCGCGGCGATGTCGATCTTGGCCATGCCCATCATCGCCTCGAACGCGCGCCTGGCTTCATCGCCGCCGGCCGCCAGTGCTTCCACCAGCACGCGCGGCGTGATCTGCCAGGAAACACCCCATTTGTCCTTGCACCAGCCGCACGCGCTCTCCTGGCCGCCATTGCCGACGATGGCGTTCCAGTAGCGGTCGGTCTCGTCCTGGTCCTCGGTGGAAATCTGGAACGAGAAGGCTTCGCTTTGCTTGAATATGGGACCGCCGTTGAGGCCGATACAAGCAACGCCAGCCACTGTGAATTCGACCGTCAGCACGTCGCCCTTCTTGCCGGATGGATAGTCGCTGGGGGCGGGGTGGACGGCGGTCACTGCGCTGTCGGGAAAGACCTCGGCGTAGAAACGGGCAGCCGCTTCGGCATCCTTGTCGTACCAGACGCAAATCGTGTTCTTGGCCATGACGTGTTCCTTTCACGTTGAAGCTGAAACCTGGCCCTGAGTGAAGGGCCTTCCCCCCAAGAACGAATGAGCGGCCATCCTCCCGACAGGCCGCTGCGATTTTTTTGCACGGCCGGCGACAGCCCGCCTGTCGCCGGCGAGACAGCCGACGACGTACGGCTGTCCGCATAACGGTCCGCCCTGCCCTATTGATCCGGCCAGGATCACACCGAGCCCTTGAATCATGAGCCATATGCCCACGGCCGACACGGCCTTCCTGACCCTCGACGGCGACAGCCTCGGCATCGCGGCCCTGGCACGCTTCGCCGCCGGCGGCACGCGGCTGGCACTATCCGACGAGGCCTGGGCGCGGATCGGCGCGGCCCGCGCCGTGGTCGACCGCATCGTCGACAGCGGCATTCCGGCCTATGGCATCACCACCGGCTTCGGGTCGCAGAAGGATTTCGCGATCGACCCGCGGCAGGAGGCCGAGTTCAACCTCCGGGTGCTGACCGGCCACGCCACGCTGGCCCCCGGCCGCAAGGTGCCGGCCCACACCGCCCGCGCCGCGCTGGCGGTGCTGCTGAACGGCTATGCCCGCGGCTATTCCGGGGTGCGGCCGGTGCTGTGCGAAGCCCAGCTCGGCCGTGCCAATGCCGGCGTCGCACCGGATGTGCGCTATGGCAGTTCGGTCGGCGCCTCCGACATCGTCGCCATGTCGCAACTGGCGCTGCCGCTGGTCGGCCGCGCCTCGGACGGGACTGTCGGCACCGCATCGCTGGCCCCGCTGGACCGGCTGGCGGCGAAGGAGGCGATGTCCCTCCTGAACAACAACGCCCTGACCCTGGCCGCCGGCGCCTTGGCCCTGGCCGACGCCAAGCGGCTGCTCGACGCGCTCGACCTCGTCGCCGCCCTGTCGCTGGAAGGCTTCCGCGGCAATCCTGGCGCCTGGTCGGCGCTGGTGGAGCGGGCGCACCCGCAGCCCGGCCACATCGTCTCCGGCCGCGCCCTGCGCCGGCTGCTGGAGGACAGCGTGCTGTGGCGGGTGGACGGCCCGCGGCTGCTGCAGGATCCCTTGAGCCTGCGCTGCGTGCCGCAGATCAACGGCGCCGCCCACGCCACCCTGGCCTGGGCCTGGAGCGTTTGGGAGTGCGAGCTGAACGCCGTCGCCGACAACCCGCTGGTCGACAGCGCCGGCGACGCCATTGCCTCGCATGGCAGCATGGAGACGACGCTGCTGTCGGTGTCGCTCGACGCGCTGCGGCTGGCCGTGGCCAAGGCGGTCGAGGCCTCGGGCGAACGGGTGCACAAGCTGCAATGGCCGTCCTTCAGCGGCCTGCCCACCGGGCTGGCGGCCGAAGGCGGCGTCAGCGGCGGGGTGCAGTTCCTCAATCTCGGCCACATCGCCGCGGCAAAGGTCGCCGCCACCAAGATCGCGGCACAGCCGGTGACGCCGCATTACCGCGGCCAGATCTGCGACGGGGTCGAGGATGTCGGCGGCATGGCGCCCTTCGCGGTCGAGGAGACCGAGCGCCAACTCGACGCCGCCTGGTCGGCGGTGGCGACGGAAGCCGCGGTCGCCGCCTGGGCCATCGCCCGCCGAGACCTGCCGGTGGACGGGCTGGGCCGCGGCCTGCGCGACCCCTACCGCGCCCTGCGGCCGCTGCTGCCGATCGGCAGCGAGGGCGAGACCCCGTTCGACCTGGCGCCGATCGAGGGCTGGCTGCGCGCCTGGGAGACGCCGGCGGAGCGTTAGCCCCGCCTCGGCGCCAGGCCGGGTTCAGATGATGCCGGCGTGCTGCCAGATGGGCGCGAAGAGCCGATGGCGCTCGGCGGCAGCCCCGACGAAGGACGGCCGCTCCGGCGAATCCGGCGTCATTCCCAGCGCATCGGCCCAGCGCTCGGTCGGGGCCTCGCGGCCCAGCTGCCGGATCAGCGACACCGCTACATAGTCGTTGTCCTCGCAATACAGGCCGCCGCCCAGCCGCAGGCTGGCCAGGGCGCCCCGCGCCGGCTCCCCCCGCAGCACGCGCAGGCCGATCTCGTGATTGAGCCGGGCCGCCGCCGCGCCGAGTCCCGCTTCCGGGCGCGCCACGGTCGTGACCTGGGCGGATCCGACCAGCATGCCGACCAACTCCGCCGGGTCGCGCAGCCGTCCACCGAGCTCCGGCAGCGCCATGAGGTCACCGACCCGGCACGGCCCCTGGCTCAGCGCCGCGACCACCGGCCCGAACAGGCCGGTGTCTATGGCGGCGGTTCCGGCCGGCAGGATGAGTTCGTAGACAAATTCCTCGGCCGAACGCGTCAGCGCGAGGTGAAGGCTGGCGAGTGCCGCGTCGCGGTCCGCCCGGCTGATCTGGCGCTGCCCGCGCATATAGATGTCGTGGCGCAGCCCGCGCTTCAGGCACAGATCCTTCACCAGCTCGCGCAGGGTGGAATCCTCGATGCCGTCCTGGATCGCGCGCTGCTCCGCCGCCAGGATCAGCTCGGGGAAGTTCTCGAAGATCTCGCCCGAGGCGACGTAGTCGAGCTTCGCCTCGGCCAGCGCCGCCGCCACCTCGCCATGGAAGCAGGGCCGCCAGTGGCCGTTCATGTATTCATGCGCCAGGTATTCCGGCAGGATCTCGGGCGGGCACTGCGTCGCCAGGGCTTCCATGGCATCCTGGTCGAGGTGGATGGCGCCGGCGCCGGCCAGCTTGCGGGCGAGATCCAGGCCCAGCATGGCCTTGCGGTCGCTGCGGCCGCCGCCGATATCCCCCGCGGTCCGCAGCAGGCGCTGGAAGCCGAGCGATTTCTGCCAGGCCGGCAGGGTGTTGTAGCTGAGATGCACGATGCCGCCCGAACGAAGGCGATCGGACAGGATGCGGACGACGCCGGCCTTCACCGTTTCCGACACCCAGGTCCACAGCCCGTGGCCGCTGACGATGTCCAGCTCCGGCAGGGTGGCGGGATCGAGGGTGGAGATGTCGGCCTCGAGGAATTCGATGTTGTCGATCCCCGCGGCGGCGGCCATCTCGCGCGCTTCGGCGATATGGGCCGGCATGAAGTCGATGGCGATGACCCGCCAGTCCGGGTTGCTGGCGGCCAGGCACATCGCGCCCCGCCCGCGACCGCAGCCGAGCTCCAGATAGGTCAGCCCCCCGGCCGGACGCGACACCGGGACCACGCCCGCGAGCAGGCAGCACAGCGCCAGATGATCCGGCGATTGCTCCCGGTAATATCCGGGCGCGTAAGCGACATCCGCGACGTAGCCGTCATTCCAGGCCATGAACTGCCTCCAGGGTGCCCGCCCGCACCCGCTGCAGGCCTCTCGGCTTCGTATCCGGCACGGTCTCGGGGCCTGCAGTCACGGATCGATGCCTACAGTTCGGCTCAGATGATTCCGGCATGCTGCCAGATGGGTGACTGGAGACGCTTGCGATTGGCTGCGGCCTTCACGAAGGACGGCCGCTCCGGCGAATCCGCCGGCATTCCCAGGGCATTGGCCCAGCGCTCGGCCGAGGCGTCCCGGCCCAGCTGGTGAATCAGCGACACCGCGACATAGTCGTTGTCGCCGCAATACAGGCCGCCGCCGAGCCGCAGGCTGGCCAAAGCGCCCCGCACTGTTTCGCCCTGCAGGACGCGGAGGCCGAGCTGGTGATTGAGCCGCGCCGCCGCCTCGCCGAGTCCGGCTTCCGGCCGCGCCACGGTCGTCACCTGGGCGGATCCGATCAGCATGCCGATCAGTTCCGCCGGATCCTGCAGCTTCCCGCGGACCTCCGGCAACGCCATCAGGCCACCGACCCGCTGCGGCCCCTGGCTCAGCGCCGTGACCACCGGCCCGAACACGGCGTTGTCGATGCCCGCGGTTCCCATCGGCAGGTTGATTTCGTAGACGAACTCCGCGGCCGGACACGTCAGCATGACATGGAGATTGTTGAGCGCCGCGTCGCGCTCTCCCCGGCTGATCCGGCGCTGCCCGCGCACGAAGATGTCGTGGCGCAACCCACGCTTCAAGCACATGTCCTTCGCCAGCTCCCGCAGCGCGGAATCCTCGATGCCGTCATAGATCGCGCGCTGCTCCACCGTCAGGATCAGTTCGGGGAAGTTCTCGAAGATATCGCCCGAGGCGACATAGTCGAGCTTCGCCTCGGCCAGCGCCGCTGCCACTTCGCCATGGAAGCGCGGCCGCCAATGGCCGTTCATGTATTCATGGGCGAGATATTCCGGCAGGATCTCGGGCGGATACTGCGTCGCCAGCGCCTCCATGGCGTTCTGGTCGAGATGGATGGCACCGGCACCGGCCAGCTTCCGGGCCAGCTCCAGGCCCTGGGCCGCCCTGCGGTCGCTGCGGCCGCCGCCGATATCCCCCGCGGTCCGCAGCAGGCGCTGGAAGCCGATCGCCTTCTGCCAGGCCGGCAGCGAATTGTAGCTGAGATGCACGATGCCGCCCGGGCGAAGGCGATCGGACAGGATGCGGACGACGCCGGCCTTCACCGTGTCCGAGACCCAGGCCCACAGCCCGTGCGCGCTGACGACATCCAGCTCCGGCAGGGTGGCCGGATCCAGCGTGGCGATGTCGGCCTCGAGGAACTCGATGTTGTCGATCTCCGCGGCCGCTGCCATTTCGCGCGCTTCGGCGATATGGCCCGGCATGAAGTCGATGGCGATGACCCGCCAATCCGGGTTGCTGGCGGCCAGGCACAGCGCTCCCCGCCCCCGGCCGCAGCCCAGCTCCAGATAGGTCAGCCGCCCGCCCGGGCGCGACACCGGCATCGTCCCCGCGAGCAGGCAGCACAGGGCCAGATGGTCCGGCGATTGCTGCCGATAATACCCGGGCGCGTATGCCACATCCGCGACGTAGCCGTCATTCCAGGCCATGAACGGTCTCCAGAGGCACCCGCCCGCACCTATCGCGGGTCCCTCGGCGCCGCCGCCACAATGCCACCGCCCGCCCGGCCGGTGCTCATGCGCTTCCGGAATGGCCCTATCGGGATTTGATATCTGACTCGGGGACAGGTCCCGGCATGGCAAAAGGCGCTGGGCCATGCCTCCGCCAAATCCGCATCGGTCCGATGCAGCGCCCGGCCGGGCGATCGGGGCGTAAACGTTTGACATCCCTCCCTTCCCGCGCTGCGGTGGCCGGAGATCCCGATCAGCGGGACTTCCAAGGACTCCCAAGAATGCAAAACAATAGTTTGATCGAGCGGCGGGCCATCGACTTCATCCCGGAGAACGAGCGCCATGGCCGGCCGTTCGGCCAGTTCACGCTGTGGCTCGCCGCCAACCTGCAGATCTCCACCATCATCACCGGGTCGCTGGCCGTGGTGCTGGGCGGCGACGTTGTCTGGTCCCTGGTCGGCCTGCTGATCGGCCAGATGCTCGGCGGCGCGGTGATGGCGCTGCACGGTGCCCAGGGCCCCCAGCTCGGCCTGCCGCAGATGATCTCCAGCCGGGTGCAGTTCGGCGTCTATGGCGCCGCCATTCCGATCGTCATGGTCTGCCTGATGTATATCGGCTTCTCCGCCACCGGCATGGTGCTGTCGGGCCAGGCGATCTCGGCGCTGACCGGCGCCTCCCTGCCGGCCGGGATCCTGATCTTTGCCGCCGTCATCGTCGTCTTCGCCATCCTGGGCTACCGCGCGATCCATGCTGTCGGGCGGGTCGCCAGCGTGGTCGGCATCATCGCCTTCGCCTATATGTTCATCCGCCTCGTCAGCGACCAGGACATCGGCGGCCTGCTGTCGAACGAGCACTTCTCGGTCGCCCAGTTCCTGCTCGCCATGTCGCTGTCGGCGTCGTGGCAGATCGCCTTCGGCCCCTATGTCGCCGACTACTCACGCTACCTGCCGCGCCAGACCTCGCACCGGCGCACCTTCTGGGCGGTCTGGCTCGGCTCGGTGATCGGCGCCCAGGTGGCGATGACCTTCGGCGTCTTCGCCGCGGCCCTGGCCGGTGCCCGCTTCGGCCATGGCCAGCAGGTGCCGTTCATCGTCGGCCTCGGCGCCACCGGCACGATCGCGGCACTGCTGTATTTCGCCATCGGCTTCGGCAAGGTCACCATCACCACGCTGAACGCCTATGGCAGCGTGATGTCGATCGCGACCGTGATCGGCGGCTTCCGCGGCGAGGTGCGGCTGTCCTGGTTCAACCGCCTGCTCTATGTCCTGGTCATGATCGCGCTGACGCTGTGGCTAGCCCTGGTCGAACGCGACAACTTCCTCAACCAGTTCTTCAGCTTCCTGCTGTTCCTGCTGACGTTCTTCACGCCGTGGAGCGCCATCAACCTGGTCGACTACTACTTCATCAGCAAGGAACGCTATGACGTGGCGGCGATCTACGACCCGAACGGGCGCTACGGCCGATGGAACGTCGTCGGCCTCGGCTGCTATGTCTTCGGCGTCCTGGTGCAGATCCCGTTCGTCAACACGACCTTCTACACCGGCCCGCTGGTGGACACGCTTGGCGGCACCGACATTTCCTGGATCGTCGGCCTGGTCGCGACCGCGCTGGTCTACTGGATCGCGGCCCGGCGCAGCGTCGTTCGTCTTTAGGCCGCGGCGGCGGCCGGCCGGCGGGAGAACCGGCCACCGATGCGGTAGCGCGAGCCCGGGAACAGCAGCCGGGCGACGCTGACGAGGTGGCCGGACGACCAGGTGCGGCGATGCACCAGCAGGCAGGGTTCGTGCCGGCCGATCTTCAGGTGTTCGCGCTCCCACGGCTCGGCCAGCACCGCCTCGACCACATGCTCGCCCTCGGACAGCGGCGCCTGCTGCATCAGGTAATCGTGCGGCGTGATCCGGGTGAAGTCCTGCGTGAGGTAATGCGGCGCCGTCTCCAGCCGGACATGGCGGTCCTCCAGCAGGATCGGCACGCCGTCCTCATGATGGACGAGGATGGAATGGGCGATCGCCGCCCCCTCCGGCAGCTCGAACCGCTCCGCCGTCTCGGCCGTCACCGTCTCCGGCCGCAGCAGCAT
>NZ_JBYRFX010000481.1:0-10387 GCF_057815775.1 Inquilinus sp. | reverse complement strand
TGAAGTTCTCGCTCGGCGCCCAAGTCGAGAACCTGCTGCTGACCGGGGCGGCCGCGATCAGCGGCGTCGGCCACTCGCTGAACAACACCATCACCGGCAATGCCGGGGCGAACACGCTGCAAGGCGGCGCCGGCGACGACCATTTGATTGGCGGGGCTGGGGCCGACCATCTGCAGGGCGGTCTCGGTAACGATCTTTACGAGGTCGACAGCGCCGGCGACGTGGTGACGGAGGCACTGGGCGACGGCATCGACACGATCCGCTCGTCGGCGACGTTTTCGCTCGGAGCGAATGTCGAGAACCTCGAACTGACCGGAATTGCCAACAACGGCTTCGGCAACTCGTTGAACAACATCATCACCGGCAACGCCAGCGCCAACACGCTGATCGGTGGCGGCGGTGACGACGTGCTAATTGGCGGTGCTGGGGCGGATCGGCTGCAGGGCGGTATCGGTAACGACGTCTACGAGGCCGACAACACTGGCGACTTAGTGATAGAGGCGGCAGGCCAGGGGATCGACACTGTTCGGTCCTCGATGACGATCTTGTTGGGCGCGAATGTAGAAAATTTGGCACTGACCGGAGTGGCCGATATCAACGGCTTCGGCAATCTACTCAACAACACCATGACCGGTAATGCCGGGGCCAATATTCTCGTCGGCGGCCTTGGCGACGACCTGCTGATTGGCGGAGCCGGAAATGACACCTATGACGTCGATTCGGTAGGTGACCGGGTTGTGGAGGCAGCTAGTGAGGGCATCGACACTGTCCGGTCCTCGGGAACATTTTCGCTGGGTGCAAATGTTGAGAATTTGGTATTAACCGGAACTGCGGCTACCAATGGCTTCGGTAACTCGCTTGCCAACACCATCACTGGCAATGCTGCGGCAAACACTCTGATTGGCGGCCTCGGAAACGATGTGCTGATCGGTGGAGCTGGAAACGACACCTATGTCGTTGAGTCTGGTGGGGACCGGGTGGTGGAGGCCATAGGCGGCGGCCTTGATACAGTAATAGCTAATACAACGGTCACCCTTAGTGCGAATGTCGAGAATCTGACTCTAACCGTTCGAGGTTGGGGCACAGGTAATGAGCTCGACAATATAATTACAGGAAGCTCCGGGGATGATGTTCTTTCCGGCAAGGATGGTGCAGATATTATCATCGCTGGTAATGGTCAAGATTATCTGGATGGGGGAAACGGTGCCGATCATCTCTATGGCGGGGCAGGAGATGATACTATTTATGTCAAATACGGCGAAAATTTTCAATATGAATACTATGATGGCGGAGAGGGAGACGATATATTTCAATTGCCTTCCAATTTAGGAAGTGCCGATTCAATTAACATATCGGCTCTACAATTCAAAAATATTGAGATTTTGGAAAGCGTTTCTGGAAATATATATATTAGTACCTCACAAATTACTGAATTTAAATCCGGCAGGGCGGTTAGCATTCATTTTGTAGATAATGGAAACATCGATATCTCTAATTCGTCGTTGCATGTGGGGGGGTATTATCTAGCCGACTCAGGGAATAGTTTTACTCTTCGATCTGGCAATGTTGATGGTGGTAAGGGGAACGATTTTATCGTTGTGACGCAAGGCCTTAGTCCAGGACGGGTTGAAGTATTGCGTGGCAACGACGGCAATGACCATATCGTCGGCGGCAGTTCTTCCGATGAAGTGTATGGCGGCTCTGGTGACGACATCGTGGATGGCGGGGCGGGTGACGATTGGCTCTATGACGGACTTGGGTTCGATAAAATGAGCGGCAGCGATGGTAACGATTACTTGGTTGCGCGCGATACAGAAATGCAAGAGGGAGAGATATTCAGCGGTGGGGCTGGATCAGATTCGTTAATTATAAACGCTTCGAATTCTAATAGTAAAATAGATCTTGAATTTTATACTTTTTCTGGAATAGAATTTTTGAATAGCTGGGTTTATAAGACTTACATTTCATCTAGTATGTTAAGTACTTTTCAAGGAGTAAAGGCAAATGAACTATATATTGAAGATGCAGGGGCAATTGATTTTTCAGATTTATATGCATCAAATATTGGGATTGCCAAAATATTCCTTTCGGCGCAAGGAAATTCATTGAATCTTTCAAATTTGCTGAATGACGGCAGCCTCAACTTTGTTGTCCAGGGCGGAGCTGGAGCTGATACAATTTTAGGCGGATTTAGTGGTAATGATCTCCGTGGGGGAGATGGTAATGATATTCTTGCAGGCGGCGCAGGTCAGGACTATCTGGCTGGTGATCACGGGAATGATATTCTAACTGGTGGAGGAAGCTCTGACTATTTTGATTTTTTGAGCGTGGCCGACGGCAATGACACAATCACCGATTTTAGTCCCGGTAGTGACCTAATTCTTTTGCGAGGAATGCTGCATGGCACTTTTGCCTATCGTGGTGGAGGTGCATTTACGGCGACTGGAAACACCGAGGTTCGATTCGATGCCGGTAAGGTTTTTGTCGATGTCGACGGCAATGGTGCAGCGGACATTACAATTAAGCTGGTGGGCATCACCGCAGCGTCCCAGCTGCATATAGGAGATTTTTGGATCTCCTAACATCCGCCGCAGGGCGCGGGGATCGGAACTCGTGCCCCGCATTTCCCGAATGCTGCATTGCAGCATTCGTATGACAATTCGGGACGGTAAGCGCGCATCCTACGGGGAATTCCCGTCACCCGGATTCCCCCTATGCCGCTGCCGCTCTTTGCCCTGGCCGTCGCCGCGTTCGGCATCGGCACCACCGAATTCGTCATCATGGGCCTGCTGCCCGATGTGGCGCGCGATCTCGGCGTGTCGATCCCGGCGGCGGGCATGCTGGTCTCCGGCTATGCGCTCAGCGTCACCATCGGCGCGCCGATCGTCGCCATCCTGACGGCAAAGCTGCCGCGCAAGATGACGCTGATGGGGCTGATGGGCGTGTTCATCCTGGGCAACCTGATGTGCGCCCTGGCGCCGGGCTACTGGACGCTGATGGCTGCGCGGGTGCTGACCGCGCTGTGCCACGGCGCCTTCTTCGGCATCGGCGCCGTCGTCGCATCCAACCTGGTGCCGCGGCACCAGCGGTCGCGCGCCATCGCGCTGATGTTCTCCGGCCTCACCTTGGCCAATGTGCTGGGCGTGCCGTTCGGCACCTGGCTGGGCCACGCCGCCGGCTGGCGCGCCACCTTCGGCGCCATCGTGCCGATCGGCATCGCCGCCGCCATCGCCCTCGCCGTGGTGCTGCCGCGCGACCGCGAGGCGCCGGCGGGTAGCCTGCTCAGCGAATTCTCGGTGCTGCGCAAGCCGCAGGTGCTGCTGGCCATGGCGCTCAGCGTGCTGTCCTCGGTCAGCCTGTTCAGCATCTTCACCTACATCACCCCGATCCTGGAGACCGTCTCCGGCCTCACGCCGCAGGGCGTCACCACGGCGCTGCTGCTGTTCGGCGTCGGCATCACGCTGGGCAACCTGTTCGGTGGCCGGCTGGCCGACTGGAAGCTGATGCCGGCCGTCATGGCCAGCTTCGCGGCGCTGGCGGTGATCTGTACCGTGTTCGGCCTGGCCGCACCGATGATGGTGCCCGCGGTGGTCGCCATGGTGCTGTGGGGCGTGGTCCAGTTCAGCCTTGGCGCGCCGCTGCAGACCCGGGTGGTGGACCAGGCGCATGAGGCGCCGAACCTGGCCTCGACCCTGAACCAGGGCGCCTTCAACCTGGGCAATGCCGCCGGCGCCTCGCTCGGCGGCGGCGCCATCGCGCTCGGCGCCCCCTACGGCCAGTTGCCCTATGTCGGCGCCGCGATCGCCGTGGTCGGGCTCGGCGTCGCCGTGCTGTCCTTCGCCATGGAAAAGCGCAGCCGGGCGCCGGCCCTGGCCTGAGCCGCGGCTTCCGGCTCTAAGAGGCCGTTTGGAAACGTGGTGGCGTGAGTCCGGCTGGTGGTGGTTTCGAGACCCGGCGCGCAGCGGACATGGTCGTCCGTGAGCACCGGAAGCGCAGAAGCCGCCATCAGTCGGCCGCGCCGGCGCGTTTCCAAATGGTCTCTACGCCCGCTTCCAGCGCTGCAGTGACTCGGCCAGGCGGCCGAGGGCGAGGTCGGCCAGCACCGCCAGGGTGCCGACCACCAGCGCGCCCTGGATGACATAGGCCAGGTTGTTGCCGTTCAGCCCGACGATGATCGGCGTGCCCAGGGTCTGGGCGCCGACGGTCGAGGCGATCGCCGCGGTGCCGATGTTGATGGTGACCGAGGTGCGGATGCCGGCCATGATCACCGGCGCCGCCAGCGGCAATTCCACCGACCACAGCCGCCGCGCCGGGCCCATGCCCAGGCCCTCCGCCGCGTCGCGCGCCGCCACGGGCACCTGTTCCAGCCCGGCGATGGTGTTTTCGACGATCGGCAGCAGGCCGTACAGCGACAGGGCGATCAGCGCCGGCCCGGCGCCGAAGCCCAGCACCGGCACCGCGATGGCCAGCACCGCCACCGGCGGAAAGGTCTGGCCCATCGTCGTGATGGTCTCGACCACGCCGCGGAACTCGGCGCCGGCGGGCCGGGTGACGAAAATGCCGGCGGCGATGGCGATCACGGCGGCGATCGCGCTCGAGGCCGTCACCAGGGTGACATGGGCCAGCACCAGCGCCGCGAAGCTGTCGGCCTCGTAGAATGGCCGTTCCAGCTGCGGGAACCAGGCGGCAAACAGCGGCTTGGTCAGCGGCAACCCGAACACCAGGGCGGCGAAACCGACCGCCAGCCACAGCAGCGGGTCGCGCCAGGGCCGCCAGCCGGGCCGGGCCGGGGCCAGGGCCGTGTTCATGCCCGCACCAGGTCGTCGAGATACAGGGCGCCCAGCGGCTTGCCGTCCGCCGCCGTCACCGGCGCCCGGTCGGTCTTGCGGGCGACCAGGATCGACAGCGCCGTGCGCAGCGACGCCTCGCCCGGGATCGGCGCCCCCTCCACCGTCTCGCCGGGCCGCACCCGGTGCGCCGCGGTCTCGATCGCCAGCAGCTTCAGGCCCAAATCGTCGCGGCCGATGAAGTCGCGCACGAAGTCGTTGGCCGGGGCGGTCAGGATCTCGCGCGGGCTGCCCAGCTGGATCAGCCGGCCGCGGTCGAGGATGGCGATCTGGGTTGCCAGCCGCAGCGCCTCGTCCATGTCATGGGTGACGAAGACGATGGTCTTGCCGGTTTCGCGGTGGATGCGCGCCATCTCGGCCTGCAGCGCGTCGCGGGTGATCGGGTCCAGCGCGCCGAAGGGCTCGTCCATCAGCAGCACCTCGGGGTCGGCCGCCAGGGCGCGGGCGACGCCGACCCGCTGCTGCTGCCCGCCGGACAGCTGGTGCGGGTATTTGCTCACGAAGCGCGGGTCCAGCTTCAGCAGTGCCAGCAGCGCCTGGACCCGCTCGTCGATCTTGGCCTGGGACCAGCCCAGCAGGGTCGGCACCGCGGCGATGTTGCGGGCCACCGTCCAATGCGGGAACAGGCCGATCGACTGGATGGCGTAGCCCATGCGCCGGCGCAGCGCCTCGACCGGGATGCTCTCCACATCCGCGCCGTCCAGCCGGATCGAGCCGGAGGAATGCGGGATCAGCCGGTTGATCATCCGCAGGCTGGTCGATTTGCCGGAACCGGAGGAGCCGATCAGGGCGCAGAAGGCACCCTGCGGGATGGTCAGGGTCAGGTCGTCGACCGCGGTGATGCCGTCGAACACTTTGCTGACATGGTCGAATTCGATCATGCGGCTCTCCCGGGCGAAGACGGGCCCTGCAATGCGGCGACCAGGGTGCGGAACAGCCCGTCGACCACCACCGCCATCAGGATGATCGGCAGGGCGCCGAGCAGGACGAGGTCGAGGGCGTTGGCGAACAGCCCCTGGAACATGATGGCGCCCAGGCCGCCGGCGCCGATCAGCGCCGCCACCGCGGCCAGGCCGATCGACTGGATCAGGGTGATGCGCAGCCCCGACAGGAACAGCGGCAGGGCCAGCGGCACCTCGACCTTGCGGAAGATCTGGTTCCGGGTCATGCCGATGCCGCGGGCGGCGTCGATCACGCCGGCATCGACCTGGTCCAGCCCGGCGGTGGTGTTGCGGGCGATCGGCAGCAGCGAATAGAGGCACAGCGCGATCACCGCCGGGGCCATGCCGACACCGCTGATGCCGAGCCAGGGCGCCGCGCCGGCCAGCGCCGACAAGGGGGCGATCAGCAGGCCGAACAGGGCGATCGACGGCACGGTCTGGATGATGCCGAGGATCGAGAAGATCGGCCCGCGCGCACCGGCGGAGCGATGGGCGGTGATGCCCAGCGGCACGCCGATCAGCAGCGTCGGCACCAGCGCCGATCCCACCAGCACCAGGTGGCGCAGCACCTGCGGCTCGAACACGCCGTGCTGCTGCGTGTATTCCTTCATCAGCGACAGCTGGTCGAGCGCGCCCGTGGCGATCAGTAGCGCGACCGGCACCGCCAGCAGCAGCGCGCCGCCCAGCCGGGCCACCGGCGGCAGCTTCAGGCAGCGGCCGGCATCCGCGGCGGCCAGCAGGGCGGTCAGCGCCAGCAGCCAGAACCCGGCGCCCAGCGAGGTGCGGGCCGATGGGCGGCCGGCGGCGGCCAGCACCGCGGCCTGGTCGCCGGCCAGCCAGATCAGGACCACGGCCAGGCCGATGCCGAACAGCGCCTGTCCCGCCAGCACCGGCCGCGACGGCGCGGCGAAGGCGCCTGCCAGCAGCAGGGCGGCCACGGCGATCACCGCCGGTCCCCAAGGGCCGGACAGGTCGAGCGCCATGATCGGCTGGCCGGACAGCAGGCGGTTGGGCGCATGGGTCAGGATCGGCAGCGCCAGCACCCCGGCCAGGGCGACCGCGCCCAGCACCAGCAGCACCCGGTTGCGGATAATGGTCATGATGGGCTCGCGGGGATGTGTCCCGTAGGTTGGGTTCGCCGCGGCGAACCCAACACCACGCCACCGGTCCGGCTGACCGATGTTGGGTTCGCGAACCGCGAACCCAACCTACGCGGTCTCGCGACGGGAGAGGCCAAGTCCGGGCCGATGGCGACAGGCATTCGGCTGCTTACTTCACGAAGCCCTTGGACTTCAGGTACTCGGCCGCGACCTGCTGCGGGTCCTCGCCGTCGACGGCGATCTTGCCGTTCAGCTCCTGCAGGGTCTTGAGGTCGAGCGAGGCGAAGACCGGGGCCAGCGCGTCCTTGATCTTCGGGTTCTTGGCCAGGACGTCGGCGCGGATGGTCGCCGCCGGCTCATAGACGATCTGGGCGCCCTTGCTGTCGTCCATCACGACCAGCCCGACCGAGGAGATGGCGCCGTCGGTTCCGTAGACCATGGCGGTGTTGACGCCGGAGGTCTGCTCCGCCGCCGCACGGATTGTCGCCGCGGTGTCGCCGCCGGCCAGGGTGATGATCTGGTCCTGCTTCAGCTTGAAGCCGTAGGTCGACTGGAACGAGGGCAGGGCCGCCGGGCTCTCGACGAACTCGGCCGAGGCGGCCAGCTTGACCTCACCGCCGCCATTCACCCATTTCGAGAAATCCTCGAGCGTCTTCAGCTTGTTGCTGTCGGCCACTTCCTGCCGCACGGCCAGTGCCCAGGTGTTGTTCGCCGGCGCCGGGGTCAGCCAGATGATCTTGTTCTGCGCCTCGTCCAGCTGCTTGACCTTGTCGTAGCCGGAGGCGGCGTTCTTCCAGGCCGGATCGGTGTCGACGTTGAAGAAGAAGGCACCGTTGCCGGTGTATTCGGGATAGACGTCGATCTCGCCGGCCAGGAGGGCGCTGCGCACGATCTTGGTGGTGCCCAGCTGCAGCTTGTTCTCGGTGGCGATGCCGTTGGCATCCAGCACCTGGAGGATGATGCTGCCCAGCAGGCGGCCCTCGGTGTCGATCTTCGACCCGACGCGGACCGCGTCGGCGGCCATGGCGCCGGTCGCGGCCAGCAGGCCGGCGCCGAGCATGGCTGCGGCCAGGATGCGCTTGAAGGGGGGACGGGTCATGACGCTTCTGCCTTCTCTGTTCGGGACCGGACGGTATCGAGGGTCGGGCACCCTTCTGGCCGGGCGCCCCTTCTACCTGATGTCCGCCGGTTGGATTGTCTCGGGTGCGGCAGGGACGCAGCTTAAATGGCGCTGCGAGAACGTCAATTCGGGATCAAAAATCGATTAAAAACTGTGGAATTAAGATGCGCGCATAGTGTCGCGAAACGGCGTCACCCCGGCGGTCGTCGAGGCGAAGCAGACGTCGGCAGGCCCTGTCATTGCCGGCCGGGGCCGGCAATGACAGGATGCAGTAACCTCAGCTCAGGCCGAGCGTGCCGCGCAGCTGCGACAGGTCTTCGGCCAGGGTGGTGACCGGGCCCTTCAGCGCGTTGCGGTCGGCATCGGTGACCTTGTCGTAGGTCTCGAAGCCGCCATCCTTGGTCTTGTACTTCGCCAGGATGGTGTCGACCGTCTTGAAGTTGGCGTCGACCTTGGTCAGCAGGGCCTTATCGCTCTTCTCCAGAATCGGGCGCAGCAGGTCGACGATCTTCTTGGCGCCATCGACATTGGCCTGGAAGTCGTACAGGTCGGTGTGGCTGTAGCGGTCTTCCTCGCCCGAGATCTTGGTCGCCGCGACCTCTTCGATCAGCGCGGCGGCGCCACCAACGACCTTGTCCGGCGGGGTGGTCAGCGCCTTGATCCGGCCCTGCAGGTCGGTCACGTCGGCCAGCAGCTTGTCGGCGATCGGGCCCAGCCCGTCGGTCGACTTCTGGTCGAACAGGCCGTATTCGATGCGGTGGAAGCCGGTGAAGCCGGGATCCTGCTCCTTCTTGTCATGATCGTCGGCGCGGGAATCGATGCTGCCGTCCAGGTCGCTGAACAGCTCGGCGATCGGCTCGATCCGCTCGTAGAAGACGCGGCTCGGCGCGTACAGGGCCTGGGCCTTCTTCAGGTCGCCGGCCTTCACCGCCGCGGTGAATTCGCGGGTGTGGGCGACCAGCTGGTCGACCTCGCCGGTGACGTAGATCTTGTACTGGGCGATCGGCTCGACCAGGTCCAGCGGCGACGGCGGGGCGGCCATGGCGCCGGCGGCGGCGAGCAGGGCGGCGGTGCTGATGCCGAGAGTCAGAATGCGTTTCATGTGCAGTCTCCGATGATGATGATGCTTGCCTCCGGAAGCTGGGGTGCCGGCTCGGCTTACGCCGATGCCAGCAGGGCCTGGCCCAGATACCCGTCCTTGTCCGGAACCCCCGGCAAAGTGAAGAAATAGCCGCCGCCGGTCGGCTTGATGTATTCCTCCAGCGGTTCTCCGTTCAGCCGGTCCTGCACGGCGATGAAGCCGGCCTTCAGGCTGGACTGGAAGCAGATGAACAGGAGGCCCATGTCCAGCTGCCCCGATTTCGTGACCCCGCGCGAATAGTTGAACGGCCGGCGTAGGATCAGGTTGTTCTTCGCGGCGGTCGGGTTGCGCGGGTTGGCCAGCCGGATATGGGCGTCCAGCGGCATCACCTTGCCCTCGGGATCGCCCGAATAATCCGGCACCTCGTGCTCTTCCGTCAGCCCCAGCGCGGCGCCGGAGGCCTTGTCGCGGCCGATGATCGTCTGCTGCTCCTGCAGCGGCGTGCGGTCCCAGCGCTCGACGAAATTGCGGATGATGCGCACCACCTGGTAGGCGCCGCCGACGGTCCAAGCCGGTTCCGGCGTGCCCGGGCGGATCCAGACCAGCTCATCCATCGCCACCGCATCGGTCGGGTCGGGGTTGGCGGTGCCGTCCTTGAAGCCCAGCAGGTTGCGCGCCGTTTCCTTCTTTTTGCCGGCATTGGCGGTCGAGGCCGGCAGGAACCCGTCCAGCTTCCAGCGCAGGCCCAGCAGGTCCGGCGTCGCCTTCACAACCGCGCGCAGGGCGTGGATGTTCGCCTCAGGCGTGTTGGCGCAGAACTGCAGCAGCAGGTCGCCGTGGCAGGTCTCGGGGTCCAGGGAATCGTTGGTGAAGCTGGTCATGGTGACCAGCTCCAGCGGCTTGGCCTTGGCCAGGCCGAAGCGCTGGTCGAACAGCGACGCGCCGACCGCGACGGTGACGGTCAGATTATCAGGCACGATCACCGGGCCCAGCACGCCGGAATCGGCGGGCGGGAATTTCGGGTCCAGCTCCGGCGGGGTGCCGCCGCCCATCAGGAAGGCGATGCGCTCGGTCAGGGTGCGGAACAGCCGCTCCAGCTCCGGCCTGGTGGTGGCCAGGATATCGAAGGCGGCGATCAGCCCGGCGGCAGGGGCGGGGGTGACGATGCCGGCCTGGTGCACGCCGAGGAAGGGCTGCGACTGCTGCGCCTCACCGGCGTCGCGGCCGGGCGGCTGCTGCTGCGACTGGGCGGCGGCCGGCGCTGCCGCGCCCAGGGCGCCCAGCGCGGCGCCGCCGGC
>NZ_JBYRFX010000480.1:0-16742 GCF_057815775.1 Inquilinus sp. | reverse complement strand
CCTATGTTCCCGCCGAAGACCCTTTGCCGGGCTTACTTTCCATTTTGGCCGATCGGCGGATCTGCCTCGTCCTCGACAGCTGCGAACATGTGATCAAGGCCGTGGCGGCACTGGCCGCCCGGCTCATTGGCGAGGCACCCCGTCTTCACCTGCTCACGACCAGTCGAGAGCCGTTGAGGGTCGCAGGCGAGCATATCCATCTCCTCCCACCCCTAGACGGACCGACAGACGAATTGCACCTGTCCGCCGCGGACACGCTGTCGTCGCCCGCCGGGCAACTGTTCATGGAACGTGCGGCTGCCAGCGGTTACAATCTGGCACTGAGCAACGCCGATGCGCCGCTGGTTGCCAGCATCTGCCGCCATCTCGACGGCATTCCCTTGGCGATCGAGATCGCCGCTAGTCGCGTTGGAGCCTTTGGGATTCGCGGGACAGCGGAACTCGTCAGCAACCCGCTCCGGTTGCTCTGGAAGGGTCGCCGGAATGCGGCACCCCGGCACCAGACCTTGGCCGCAATGCTCGAATGGAGCTATCATCTACTCCCCCAGAATGAGCGAAAGCTCCTCGATCGGCTGTCGGTGTTTTTTGGAGCCTTTACACTCGAAGCCGCCCAGTGGGTGGCTGGCGACAATGGCGCCTCAGACCCGCTGATCGCAGAAGCGATGGTGAGCCTCGTCGACAAGTCGCTCATCAAAATTTCGTCGGCAGAGAAGTCGATTTCCTATCGACTCCTCGACACGACACGCGCGTTTGCCGCGATCTTGCTCGAAGAGAGCGGTGATGGAGATGCCGTTAAGAAGCGCCACGCACTTTACCTATCAAATTTGCCGATAAATTCAAATTCGGCCGATATCATAGAATTTGAAGCACGAAAAGAAGGTGCATTCTCTTTCTACATCGGAAATATCCGCGCCGCACTCAAGTGGAGCTTCTCCGATCGAGGCGACGCGGCAATCGGAACCAAACTCGTGGCTCGCGTGGCCTCGCTATTTCTTTCTGCTTCTTTGCTTAGTGAGTGCCTTTATTGGTGCAAATGCGCCCTACGGGTACTTATAGAACAAAATGGCAATCCAGAAGAACAAATGGCGTTGCGGAAAGCGCTCTCTATAGCGAAGATGTATACGATAGGTCACAATGCAGAAGTCCATTCCGAAATCGAACGCGGGATCGATCTGGCAACTTCATCGGGAGATGTCGAACACCAACTGCATTTTCTAACGGGCTTAAGCCTCTTATATATTAGGCGCGCGAATTTCGAGGCCGCCTTGGCAACGTCCGAGCGCAACGCGGTGGTCGCCAAAAAATTTGGATTGCCGGGGATCATCGCGGCCGAGTGGAGGTTCGGCCATGCCCACCACATGGCTGGCAACCAGGCAGAGGCGCAACGGCACTGCGAAGCGGGATTTGACCTGGCGGCCGCGTCAGCCGAACTCCGGATCAATTTCTTCGGTTACGATCACCGGGTTCAAGCGTGTGTTATTCTTGCCCGAACGCTCTGGCTGCGTGGCTATCCTGATCGAGCGTCGAAAGCCAATCAGACCGCGCTCTACGAAATAGGGCAGTGTCGCCACCCTGTCACCCGTTGCATGGCACTTCTCGCCTTAGCCCCTTTGCTCTTGTGGAGCGGAGATCTTGACGGCGCTGCCGTGGCGCTCGACCAGGCGCTCAACGATTCAAGCAGGCACATCTTGCCCTGCTATGATGCCATCGGATTCGCCTTGCGGGGCGAGTTGATGATCCTCAAGGGTGCCGTGGCAGAAGGTATCGCACTCCTGGAGCCGTTAGTCGCCGGAATCGGGCCGAACAACTATCAGATCTCGGCGGCAGCCGCCTCTCGCACATTGGCGGAAGGTTTGGTGCGTTGCGGCCGGGTCAGCGACGCAAAAATTATTATTGAACGAGCAGTGGCGCGGCCCGCAACCTTCGAGTTGCCCGATCTTCTACGGGTCCAAGGCGTGATATCGCTGGCGGAGCCGCAGGCCAATGGCCAAATGGCGGAGAAGCTCTTTATCCGCTCGTTGGATCTGGCACGCAGCCAGTCGGCATTGGCCTGGGAATTGCGATCGTCGACAGCGCTCGCCCGCCTTTGGGCAGATCAGGGGCGCATCGAGGCTGCCCGCGATGTGTTGGCGGACGTCTACCAGCGCTTCACCGAAGGATTCGGGTCGCCAGATCTGAGAATCGCTCTGGAGCTCCTGACCGATTTGCAGGCGCGATAAGAGGACAGGCGCCTTACGGCAATCGCGTTGGCCACAGGTCAGGCCAAGCGTCCATCGAGCCAGTCGGCCGCCTCGCGGATGAGCTCGTAAGACCTTCTGCGCGCCGGATGGTCGTAGACCTCGGATACAACCATCAGTTCGTCAGCGCCGGTCTCGGCGACGAGTGCCTTCAATCCGGCACGGACCGTGGCGACGGACCCGATGATGGAGCGCTCCATCATCCGCAGCACCTCGGCGCGCTCCCACGCATCCCAATACGTGTCGATATCATCGATCGGCGGCAGCGTCTTCAGCGAGATCCTGCGCAGCAGGTGCACGAAGGACATGAGTTGCGAGGTGCGCAGGCGCGTCGCCTCCTGGTCCGTCTCTGCCGCGATCACGTTGACGCCGATCATGGCGTAAGGGCGATCGAGCTTGTCGCTCGGCTTGAAGCCGCGCCGATAGAGGTCGAGCGCCGGCAGCAGGAGTTCAGGCGCGAAATGCGACGCAAAGGCGTAGGGCAAGCCGAGCGCCGCGGCGAGTTGTGCGCCGAACGTGCTTGAACCCAGCACCCACACCGGCACGTGGGTGCCCGCCGCCGGCACGGCCTGGAGCCGCTGGCCTTCATGAGCCGATTCGAAATATGCCTGGAGTTCGACAACGTCCCTTGGGAAGTCGTCAGGGCTCTCCAGCGAACGTCGGAGCGCCCTCATGGAAATCTGGTCACTGCCCGGCGCGCGGCCGACACCAAGATCGATGCGGCCGGGATACAAGCTGGCCAGCGTGCCGAAATGCTCGGCGATGACCATTGGCGCATGGTTCGGCAGCATGACGCCGCCGGCGCCGACCCGAATGGTGGTCGTGCCCGCGGCGATGTGGCCGATCACGACGGATGTGGCTGCACTTCCGACGCCGTCCATATTGTGATGTTCGGCAATCCAATAGCGCGTGTAGCCGAGCTTTTCCGCCTGCCGCGCCAAATCGACGGCGTTGTCGAGAGACGTGCGCGCCGAACCGTCGCGGGAGATTCTGACGAGGTCCAGTATCGAGAGTCTGGTCACAGGCTTTTCCGATCGCAGCTGCGGCAGGAGAGATGGCCCATCGCAACCGCGAGAGGCCCAGGGTCAGTTCGATCCGGCCGGCCGGTCCACTCGGCCGACGGCGAAGACCATGATCACGGCGAGTGCCAGAATCCCCGCGCCGAACCACATCGAACTGTGCAGGTTGATGTGATTGACGGCCAGGCCACCGATCAGCGAGCCCGTCCCGATCGAGAGCTGAAAGAAGCTGGTGTTCATTGCCTGGGCTGCCTCGGCGGCATCCCGGGTGGCGTTGAACAGCCAGAGCTGGGTGCAGACCGGAGCCATGCCCCAGGCCAGAGCCCAGATCATCACGCTGATACCAACGAGCACGACGTTGGTGGCGAAGAGCGCAACGCCCGCGAGCGACAGGAGGAAGATCACGACCGTCGCGACGACCGTCGCGTGAAGATTGCGTCCCGACAGAGCCCCGCCAACGAAGTTCCCGACGACCGCCATCACGCCATAGGCGAAGAGGATGCTGTTCAGGACGCCGTTGTCCACGCCGGTGATTTGCTCGAGATACGGCGTGATGAAGGTGTAACCGGCGTACTGGCCGGCGACGATGAACAGTATCGTCAGAAAAATGCTCCGGATCTTCGCCGATCGCAGCAGACCAAAGAACTGCTTGATGTTGACGCCGTGCTTCATCGCGATCTTCGGCAGGAACAGAAGCTGCGCAAGGGCGACCGCCACTGCGAGCACGCTGGCGGCGACGAAGGCGATGCGCCAGTCGGAATGTGCTCCGATGTAGGACCCGGCAGGCACTGCGACGACCGAGCCGACCGAGATGCCTGCGAACACCAGCGATGATGCGGCGTGCACACGATCTTCAGGCACGAGCTTGGCGGCAGCCGTGACGGAGATTGCCCAGAAGCCGCCGATCGCGAGACCAAGGACGATCCGCGCCAGCAGCAGCACGGCGAAGTGCGCCGCGATCGAGGATGCGATGCTGGCGACGACCAGCAGGGCGGTCAACCCGAGGAGAACGAGCCTGCGGTCGAGCCGTCCAACGGCCATGGCCGTGACCGGTGCGGCGATGAAGGCGAACAAGGCCGTCGAGGTCACTGTCAAACCGGCCGTCCCCTCCGAGATGCCGAGGTCGCGGCTGATGCCCGGCAGCAACCCGACGGGAAGGAACTCGGTCACGACAAGAGCGAAAGCGCCGAGGGCAATAGCCCAGACGCCAAGCCAAGAGTGCCCGGTTGAAGCGTCCGGCGCGGCGGATGCGGAAGTGATGGACGATGCCATGGGTACGTTCCGAGGATTGGAGCCGGCCGGTTCCGGTAGGCTCGCTGGGGGAACTGGGGTTCGAGGCGAGGCCGAGGAGGAGCTCAGAAGCTTTCCTTGAAGGGCCGAAGATCAATTTCCTGCGTCCAGGCGGACCTGGGTTGACGATGGATCTGCCAATAGGTCTCGGCGATCGCGTCGATGTCGAGGAGGCCGTCGTCGCCGCGCTGCTGGACAACGTCGGGCATCAGCCGCCGGAGGCGGTCACCATCAATGCCTCCGTCGATGATCGAATGGGCGACATGGATGCCCTCGGGGCCGAATTCGCGAGCCATGCTCTGGCTGATCATCCGCAGGCCGGCCTTGGCGGCCGCGAAGTGGGCGAAGTTCGATCGACCACGAAGGCTGCCCGATGCGCCCGTGAAGATGATCGTGCCACGGCCGAGCGGCACCAGATGGCGGGCCGCCTCGCGACCGACGAGGAAGCCGCCATAGCAACCCACCCGCCAATAGTCCTCGAACTGCCCGGCAGTGATTTCCCGGAAGGGGATACGGGCATTGTTGCCGGCGTTGAATACGACGACGCTCGGCCTTTCTCCCTCGGCACGCGAGAAGGCATGCACAAAGAGGTCGCGCACATCTTCCTCGCTGGTCGCGTCCGTCTGGATCGCCTCTGCTGATCCAAGGGCGCTTCGCACCGACGCTGCGACCTTGTCGATCTTCGTCGCCGTCCGGCCAGCGACAAAGACATGAAAGCCCTCCCGGGCAAAGCGGCGGACGACAGCCGCACCAAGTCCATTCTCCACCCCCACGCCAACGACGATCGCTGCCGGTCGCGTGGTTGAAGTCGCGATGTCGGTCATTGCGGCTTTTCCATCTGGTTCTATAACGAGACCACATACGTGGAGTATGCGGTCTCGTCATTCAACCAAAAAATGGCTCACTTTTTAAAAACCCCGCCAAGAGCACGTGTCGGCATCATGCGCCCACGACCTGGACGCGGTGGTGGCGGCCTTGCGCCCAAGCGATGCGGGAGCTGTTGCTGCCTGGCCCGTCAGCGAGAATGGGCGACGAGCGTATCGTCGGCTTTCAGCAGTCGTCCGTCCTGTGAACGCAGTTCGAGCTTGCCGACCGGCCGCCCCCTCTCGCGATCCACCAGGCGCGCATCCGGCGTGACTCCCGGGTCGAAGAGATACTCTTCACCCCATTGTCGAAGCCCGACCATGACGGGAAACAGAGCCTTGCCCTTCCGGGTCAGCGCATACTCCTGATAGGCGCTGCCATCCGAGGCAGGAGCGACGCCGAGGACGCCGGCCGCGACCAGGTCTCGCAGCCGGAGGGAAAGGCGGCTCTTCGGAATTCCCAGGCTCTTCTGGAATTCGCTGAAGCGACGGACGCCGTCGAATGCGTCTCGTAGAATCAACAGGGTCCACCAATCACCAAGAGTGTCGAGAGCCCGTGCAATCGCGCAGGGGGATGCCTCGAAGCTTTTCCGTTTCAGCTCACTCACTCCTGACCCGAGAACACCGACGCACTTCGCCGGGCAGGCCCCGGCCATCTGCATCGACGTATATGAGGACGCTAGTGGTCTAATAACAAGACCACTGCAAACCTCAACTCTCAGCAAATGGCCTCATCTTTGAACCATTTGGCGAGATCGCCACGGCACGACTCACATGAGCGGCCAAGCGTGAGTATCGCTCGAAGCACCGATCCAGTCGCTGCTGCTTCGGCAGCCATGACGCTTGTCACGCCCGCCTCGATCCTGATGCCGAGCATGTCACCTGGCGCCCGGCGATGCTCTCGAGTCAGTCATCCCTCGCTCGAACACGGTCTTTTCGGACGCGATCCTTCTTTAAATCCCATCCGCCTTCGCCACCATCATCCACGACACGGACAACAGGGACGTGCCGGGGCTCGTCGCTCCTGCCCGATCGTCCTGCCTGACCTTCGGCATCGTCCCCAACCAGCCATGGGCATCGCTGGCGGCGGATTTCTGGTTCCACGGGACGCGCTGGGTGGAACTCGACGGGCAAACGCTCTAGCGATCCTCTTCCCGCACACCGCCCGTTCGAAAGGCGCGTTCAAAATCGTCCGAGGCCAAGAAGCTCAGCACCGCGCGCAGCTCGGCCGCTTTTTCAACGCCGAAGGCGGCTTCAAAACTGTCCTGGGCCCGCTTCCACAGCACCATCGCCTCTTCGAACTTGCGCTCGCCGGCTTCCGTAAGGCGAACACGCCGGGCACGGCGGTCATTGGGATCGACGGCGAGTTCCAAGAGCCCGCTTCGTTCGAGCGGCTTCAACGTGTGGCCCAACGCCGACAGGTCCATGACCATGTCTTCGGCGAGTTCGCGCATCGTCGGCTCACCAAGAGCCACGAGATGCGTCAGCAGGCCAAGCTGCGTTGCGCGCAGACCGCTCGGCGCGACGATGCCGTCATACAGCTGCCCCATCCTGCGCGTCGCCTGTCGCAGGACCGTGTTGTTGCAGTAGTTGGGATCAGCGCTCGCCTTCTTCTTCAACCCGATGGTCTCCACCTTTGCAGGCGCTCGGCGGCGCAAATGCACCCCTTTCCATAGTCCAGAATCCGCGCCTTGACAAGATACAGGCATATGCCATAAACGGATTGAAGGCATATGCCTGTTTATGGATGTGGGACTCCTCGGCGCATCGGGGGCTGGCGCGGGCGGATCCATGCCCCGGCGCAACGAGACCCGGTCACGGCGGACCTCAGCACGAAGGAAAGCATGATGAGCATTGTGAAAATCGGCGGCGCCCTTCTGGGCATGGTTCTCGCTATGGCAGCGCCCGCCACCGCGCTCGCACAAAGCAAAGGCAAGGTGCTGGTCTGGTCGTGGTGTCGAGCGCCCATGAACTCGAACTCCGAGACGGGAAGGCCTACACGACCGGCTACTTCCTCAACGAGCTCGCCATCCCGCTGAAGCAGATTCAGGACGCCGGCTACACGCCCGTCTTCGCCAATCCGAACGGCGACACGCCGCAGATGGATCCGAACTCGAACAACAAGATCTTCTTTGGGGGCGAGGATGCCAAACGCGCGGAAGCCGAGGCCTATATCAGCAAGCTTGAAGGCCTGAAGCGTCCATTGCGCCTGTCGGCGGTCCAGTCCACGGGCATCAATGGCTATATCGGCGTCTTCATCCCCGGCGGCCACGCCCCGATGCAGGATCTGCTGCAGGATCGTTCGTTGGGCCAGATTCTGCGGGCGTTCCACGAACGCGCGCTTCCCACGGGCATCATCTGCCATGGCCCGGTGGCGTTGCTCTCCACGCTTTCCGATCCCCAGGCTTACCGTCGCGCTCTGGCGACGGGTGACACAGCTCAGTTGCAGTCACTCAGCCGGGGCTGGGCCTATGCCGGCTACCGCCTGACGGCCTTCTCCGCCGCGGAGGAAAAGCAGGTCGAAGGCAATGTGCAGCTGGGCGGCTATGTCTTCTTCTACGCGGATGAGGCGCTGGCGGCGGCGGGCGCGGTTGTCCAGAACGCGGCTCCGTGGGCCAGCCACGTCGTGGTCGATCGCGAGCTGATCACCGGCCAGCAGCCCATGTCTGACACGGCGTTCGGAAATGCGTTCGTCCAGGCCCTGAATACGCAGGTCGCCCAGGCGAAGTGATCCCGATCGGTCCGATCCGGCACAGGCCGGGTCGGACCACCGGCGTGCTTGGGGGGAGCCGCCTGGCTGACCGCAAGGCATACCGACCGCGCCGCCCAAAATCCGAGTGAACCCATTCGATTGATCAGGGGTGTAGATCGCAAGAATCGTCCGTGCCGAGCTCATCATCATTGGTTTACTGGACAGCTTTTCGCCAACTTACAAGACTTAACACGCATTGCGGCGACCCGACGCCTACCATGGTCTTTAGCAGAACCGAACAGTCTGCGAACGACTTCTTGGCCCAGCCTGATAGTCGACAGGAGCAGGTATCGGTCGTGCAAGGCGGTGAGATCCACACCAGTTTGCCCCGCATCCCGTGCCTTCCCCCTGCCCTGGATATCCATGACCAGTTGAGGGAGCATACAGATGGCCAGCAGCAATCGGTTGACAATCGCCAAGGTCACGCCCGCCTATTGGCGTGTGACGATCAACAATCCGCCGATCAATCTCTATGATCCGGAGATGTTCGCCGAACTCAATATCCTTATGGACAAGCTCGATACGGATAGAGAGGTGAAGGTCGTCGTCTTCGAAAGCGCGAACCCGGACTATTTCATTTCCCACTACGATCTGGAACGGGGAGAGGTCATCCCTGACCAGCCCGGCGCCGCCGAGTTCAGCGCGTGGCCGAAATTCGTCACTCGCCTCGCCCAGTCGCGCGTCGTCAGCGTTGCAAAGCTGCGTGGCCGGGCGCGTGGCCACGGCTCGGAACTGGCCCTGGCCTGCGATATTCGCTTCGCTTCCAAGGAGAGAGCAATCCTGGCGCAGGTCGAAGTCGGCGTGGCCGTCGTCCCCGGTGGTGGCGCGACCGAGTGGCTGTGTGCTCTCGCGGGGCGCTCACGCACGCTTGAAATCATCTGCGGCGCCAATGATTTCGACGCCGATACGGCAGAAAAATATGGCTGGGTGAACCGATCGATCCCCGACGCTGAGCTTGACGCGTTCGTCGACGACTTCGCGCACCGTGTCGGGAGCTTCGAGCTGCGCGCCCTCGAGCTGGCGAAAAAGCTCGTGAACGCCCGCTCCGGTGTTCCATCCGAAGCAGACCGTTGGGGTTCGAACCAGTCCTTCATTGGCACGACCACCTGGCCCGAGACGCAGGCGCTCATCGGCAGGCTGATGGAGAAGGGTCTGCAGAAGGATGGGGACTTCGAGCTCCGTCTCGGACATCACGTGGGCAATATGAGCCGTCCAAGCCAGCATCCCTCATTGTCCCAACTACACCGACTGTGAGGTCGTGCGTCAGGCAGATGCTTTTCACGGTCTGCCTGACGCATATCGCCGCTGGCGAACACCGTGACGCACGAACCGCCGGCGTCGTGCCCGAAGAAGAAGCGCGGGCCCCGCCGTACCTCCGACCGGACGGGTGACCCGGTCGGAGGGCCCGGCCTGGATTGTCCCGTCGAGCGCGGACTCGGGCTCGCGTCGCAATCGTGGATCCACTGCGCGAGGTTGCTATGGTTGACCATACTCCACCCTTCACCAACGCGACCGGCGCCCCGGTTGCCGACAACACCAACATCCTGACCGCCGGCCCGCGCGGCCCGGCCCTGCTGCAGGATGTCTGGCTGATCGAGAAGATGGCGCATTTCGACCGGGAGGTGATCCCGGAGCGCCGGATGCACGCCAAGGGCTGGGGTGCCCATGGCACCTTCACCGTCACCCAGGACATCAGCCGCTACACCCGGGCCAATATCTTCTCGGAAGTCGGCAAGCAGACGCCGCTGTTCGTCCGGTTCTCGACCGTCGCCGGCGAACGCGGGGCGGCCGACGCCGAACGCGACATCCGCGGCTTCGCGGTCAAGTTCTACACCGAGGAAGGCAACTGGGACATCGTCGGCAACAACACGCCGGTTTTCTTCTTCCGCGACCCGCTGCGCTTCTCCGACCTCAACCACGCGATCAAGCGCGACCCGCGGACCGGGCTGCGCAGCGCCGACAACAACTGGGATTTCTGGACGCTGCTGCCCGAGGCGCTGCACCAGGTCACCATCGTCATGTCGGAGCGCGGCATCCCGAAGAGCTTCCGCCACATGCACGGCTTCGGCAGCCACACCTACAGCATGATCAGCGCCGCCAATGAGCGGGTCTGGGTGAAGTTCCACTTCCGGTCGCAGCAGGGCATCGACAACCTGAGCGATGCCGCGGCCGAAGGCCTGGTCGCCAAGGATCGCGAAAGCCATGGCCGCGACCTGCTGGCCGCGATCGATGGCGGCGATTTCCCGCGCTGGACGCTGTCGGTCCAGGTGATGACGGAACAGCAGGCCAAGACCCACCGCCACAACCCGTTCGACCTGACCAAGGTCTGGCCGAAGGCGGATTATCCGCTGATCGAGGTCGGGGTGATGGAGCTGAACCGCACCCCCGACAACTTCTTCGCCGAGGTCGAGCAGGCCGCCTTCTCACCCGCCAATGTGGTGCCGGGCATCGGCTTCTCGCCCGACAAGATGCTGCAGGCCCGGCTGTTCTCCTATGGCGACACCCAGCGCTACCGGCTCGGGGTCAACTTCAACCACATCCCGGTGAACGCGCCGCAATGCCCGTTCCACAGCTATCACCGCGACGGCGCAATGCGGACGGACGGCAATCTGGGCGGTACGCTCTCCTATCACCCCAACAGCGCCGGGCTGTGGGCGAACCAGCCCGACTTCTCCGAACCGCCGCTGCCGGTCGACGGCCCGGCCGATCATTGGGACCATCGCGTCGACGACGACCATTGGGAGCAGCCGGGCAATCTGTTCCGGAAGATGAGCCCGGCGCAGCAGCAGTTGCTGTTCGAGAACACGGCGCGGGCCATGGGCGACGCCCGGATCGAGATCAAGCAGCGGCATGTCGCCAACTGCCGGCGCGCCGACCCCGCCTATGGCGACGGCGTGGAAGCCGCGCTTGCCCTGCCAACCTATCCGACCACTGGGTAAGCCGTGTCCAGCTGATCGATCTCACCTCAATGGAGATATCCCTATGACGACGATCGACGGAATCACCATTCCGGATAGCAATCTGTGCCGAGATATCACTGAACTCGTGCGCGATACCGAATCGGAATTGCTGTTTCACCATTCGAGCCGAGTCTATTACTTCGGCGCTCTGACGGGCCTGCGCCGCGGGTTCAACTTCGACCGCGAGCTTCTCTATGCAGGCGCGATGTTCCATGACATGGGACTCACGCCCCAGCACAGCAGCCAGACCGAGCGCTTCGAGGTCGATAGCGCCAACACGGCTCGCGCCTTCCTCAAGGATCGAGGCATCGCCGCAAGCGATCTCGACTTGGTCTGGACAGCCATTGCGCTGCACACCACGCCCGGCATCCCCGTGCATATGCACCCGGTCGTCGCCTTGGTCACAGCCGGAGTTGAGATGGATGTGCTGGGTATCGCCTATGAGGAATTTCAGGACGCCCAACGCGAACAGGTTGCGCATGCCCATCCTCGTACACCGGATTTCATGGAGAACATTATCCAGGCCTTCTACGATGGAAACAGGCATAGGCCGGACACGACCTTCGGCAACGTCAATGCCGATGTACTCGCCGACAAAAATCCACATTTCGCCCGTGTCGACTTCTGCAGCGTGATCCGTCAATCCCGCTGGAAGGGCTGGAGGCACGGCGCAGCTATCCGGCGATAGGTCCGCCGCGATGGACCTGGCCAGCCAGCGACAGCTCCGGCGCAGTCGCGAGCTGGCCGGAGCCGCCATCAAAGGCCGACGCTGGCCGGCGATCCGTTTGACGGCAAGGCCGCCCGGAGCGCTTAAGCGTCTCAACTCATCCTCATGTGGCCAACACCGGCACGCGCACCAGCCTGCTTGCGGGGGCGACGACGACATGTCGATCCACCCTCCATTTCCCTGCAGATCGAAGCACCGAGCCGACAATACGGGAGGAAGAGATGACCGACCTTCCGTCGCCCTCCGGCGACGGGCAAGTCCGTATCCCCGGAGGCCGGAGCGGAAATGCTCCCAATCCCGCACGGATCCACGAACTTGGCTTGCCCCTCATCGCGAGGATGTTGACGTCCGGCAGCGATCGGATGGCCATTCGACTGTCCCTGGAATGGCAGGACGAGGGCGGCGCCTGGTTGCGGGCATCGTGGTCCCGCGCGTCCGGCGATCGCCGGCGGCCCTGTCGGCAGTCTCCGGACGGTGACCCGATCAAGGCCCAGGGCCGGCCTCCGGTCACGATTGGAGAGCTGATCGCCGGCATCGTCTCCGGGCCGAACCAAGCCACCCATTCGGACGCACTCCGCAGCACGTCGTTGATAGAGGGGGTGCGTCCGGGCACAACAGATCCAGAGATCCGGAGATCGGCTGTCGTCGCCGGCGGCACACGCGGGATCAGAGCGGCCATCGTCCGGCGCCTCGTCCAGGACGGGTTCGCTGTTGCCATCAACTACGCCCAATGCGCCGATGACGCCCGAAGACTGGCAGACGCGATGACGCAGGCCGGCGGCCGGGTCATCGTGGTGCAGGCGGATGTCAGCGATCCAATGGCCGTCACTGAACTCTTCGACGCCGCGCGGTCGGCCTTTGGAGGGGTGGACGTCCTGGTCAACAACGCCGGCATCCTGAAGACCTCCCCCATCACCGCCGGTAACGACGCGCTGTTCGAAAGCCGGATGGCGGTCAACCTCAAGGGCACGTTCAATACCCTTTGTGAGGCGGCACGGGCTCTGCGCGACAACGGCCGCATCATCAACGTCATGTCAAGCGGCGCCAGCCTGTTCCAGCCCTGCGATGCCGTCGACGCTGCGATGACCGCGGGTGTCGAAGCGATCACCCACATCCTCAGCATTGAGCTGAGAGACCGCAACATCACCGTCAATGCTGTGGCCCCCGTCCACCCCACGACCGCCCTATTCCCGGACGGAGAACCGATGGGTTTCGCCGATCGCCTGGCGAGCATTCCACCGATCGGGCGGCTGGGCACACCCGCCGATATTGCCGCGGCTGTCGCCTTCCTCGCAGCTCCAGACAGCGGCTGGATCAACGGGCATATCCTTCGCACAAATGTCATTGTCCCCTGACGGCGTAAGGATCAGCGGAGCTGATCCGGCTCTCCTGGTTGCGATGTCAAGCATCGCCCCGATGATGACTGAGACGTTGCGGCGTCCCAGCGGCGTCACCCGCCGGCGGCCCGGCGCTCATGGCGATCGGAGACGGGGTGGAGCCCCTCTTTCGCCAATGATGCGAGGGGACGGCGCTCCCCGGCGCCTTCCTGTCCAGGCATGCCGAATTCGCCCGCGGGGCCTCGGGCCCGGCGGACGCTGATAGCAGTAGGCATTCGGCACCGAGGGGGGGCAACGCGTCCCGGATCCTGGAGCGTCTCGAGCGGGCAGAGACCGAGGAGCGCTTCAAACACTCGGGCGCTCTGGCCACATTGTTCGCCCCCCATCTTCGGCTGTTCGATGGAAACTTAAAAGCCGAGATCGCTCAGGCTTGGGTGATCATCTGGCCGGCGGCCGAGGGGCCAATGGTATTTTCGGTCTGCCTCGGTGATCGGAAGATCGTTAATGCTGGCGACACGGTGGCGCATCAGGCCATCCGGATCGAATTCCCAATTCTCGTTGCCATAAGCGCGGAACCAGTCACCCCCTTCGTCATGATATTCATATGCAAAGCGGACGGCGATACGGTTTTCCGAGAAGGCCCACAGCTCCTTTATCAACCTGTAGTCGAGTTCAAGGGACCATTTGCGTGAAAGGAATGCTTCGATAGCGAGCCGACCGAAAATGAACTCCGATCGATTGCGCCACAAGCTGTCCGACGAATAGCCGAGGGCAACGCGCGCCGCGTCGCGGCTGTTCCAACCATCTTCAGCCAAGCGAACCTTTTCGATCGCGCTCGCCTTCGTAAAGGGCGGCAGAGGGGGGCGTGACATTGGAACCGTCTCCACAATCAATTGGGGAACCACACAGCCCCAACGTGGCTGCATGGGGGCGCCTTCTCCGGCTTCGCTCGTGACCGGGAATCGCGCGGCCGAGGGCTTGGCCTATGACCATGCCCCGCAAGCTCTATGATCCACCGCTCTGAGTTCGAACCGGATGATGGCGGCCTGGCGCATTTCGTCACCCGTGCACCATCGCCGAGTCGACGACGCCGGCCGCCATCGTCCAATATTCGTGCTCGGCCGAATGCTCCGACCGAACGCCGATCTTCATTCCGTGATTTTCACGAACCCGTCCTGGACGAGCTGTATCGTTCTCGCCATGGCGTCGGTGTTGACCGCGATCCCGGGCAGAAGATCGGCATTTCCCCAATTGTGAGTTCTTGCCGTTGCGCCGCACAGCTCAACCCGGACACCACGGCTCATCAAATCTGTTATGAGTTCCCTATAGGGATTGCCGGTGGAGATGTTCCGATCGGCGTTGTAGGCGACGTCATGCAATGTCGCATGGCCGGCGTTGGTATGGAAAACGGCGATAATTTCCGTGCTGGCAGCCCAGTCGGCGGCATCGTTCTCGATCAGCTGGAGATGAAACACCGAAGCGGGAAGATCACCCTCGAACGTCAAGGCGCCGATGCTGAATACCGCCTTCACTTCGTCCAGAGTCACCGGAATATCGATGTGGAGTGGATTTGCCGGAATGGCCATGTCGAGCTCCCATATTGAGATCGGAACCACTTATGTGGCTTGGCAGGATTCACGTTGCGGAAGCCGGATGATTATTTTCCATTCAGACACCCTGATAGACCAGCCAGGTGAAGAGATCCGGGGTGATGACGAATTGCCCCCATTTTGCGTCGAACTTCGCTGTCGGCTTGGCCGTAATCACTTCATCGAGCGATCGACCTTGCCGTTTGAGCTTCGTGACGCTCTCGCGGATCGCCACAAGCATGTCGTGAAACTCCACGAGCTCCGCCTTCCTGCTGACTGGGCTGCCGTGCCCGGGGATAACAATCGTCTTGTTGGTGACGGCAGCGACATTCCGCTCAGCCGCCCCGATTGACCCGTCTATGCTTCCACCCGTCGAATAGTCGATGAATGGATAAATACCGTTCCAGAAAGTATCTCCACAGTGTAAAATATCAGCTTCCGGAATAGTGACCGAGATATCGCTGTCCGTATGTGCCGGTCCATAGTATTTCAAAGCGATAGTGGAATTGTTCAGGGACAACGTCATTTCGTCGGAAAACGTCTCGGTCGGGACGGCGGCCAGAGGCGATGACGGAAAATTGAAATCCCAATCCTCCACCCTCTGCGCGGCGAGGAGGTGCTTGTGGGTGTTCTCGTGGCCGACAATCGCAGCCCCCTCCTCGCTCATCCACCGGTTGCCGTCGGTATGGTCGAAATGCCAATGCGTGCTGACGAGAAGTTTGATCGGATCGCGGCTGAGGCTGTTGGCCGCTTCCAGGATACGCGGCCGCGACGGCGTAATCCCGGCATCGATGAACACCTTACCGTCGGAACCGGTCAACACCGCGATGTTGCCGCCAGAGCCTTCGAGGATGCTCACATTGCGGCGCAGCTGATGGATTGTGATCGGAGTCTTGGCAGCATAGTCCCGGATCAGATCGACGATATTGCGTGCCTCCGCGTAAGCGTCCCGTGGGCGTAGCCAGCCCCCGGTCACGGACATGCCGGCAACAGCAGCGCAGCAGGTGCAGAAGCTCCGCCTCGAAAAGGCGCGCCGATAAATCGAGGACACGGGCGAGTCCGCCGCCTGCAGCGGGATATCCGATGCAGACAGGCCCCTCTTTATCGATGAAGAAGGGCCTGCAGAGCAGGCTTCGGCCCCAACATCGGCGGAACGCGCTCGCCCCCTCCCCTCAGGGATCTCCGGACCACCGGGATATTGAGATGAATTCCGTTCGCCGAGCGTCCTGAGCGTGGTCATGATTTCGTCCTCTGAATGATCGGGGATCAATTTCTGCTGCTGCCTTTGCAGAAGTCGCGGACTTGAGACGCCCCGAAGCAAAGAGAGGCGCCGGCGTCTCCGGCAGCACGCCGTGGCGGCCCTGCCGACAGCCGTTGAGTTGCTCCATGACGACTATCCAGTCACGTATGCTTTTCTCACTTGCCTGGCTTCCGATTGAGAGGCCTTCAACGGCTTGTAGCCGGATAATGTTCGCAATTCGGATATGGCGTGAGTTTACTGTTGCAAAATAATGTAAAACTCGGCGCTGCTCTGCCGACTTTGGTCGGAGGCCTGATCTCGAAGGCCGCATATACACGCCCCCAGATCCACGCCCGCACCGACACCCAGCCATCCCTTCACCCCAAATTTGTTGTGCGCTGCACCATTGAAAATGGCGGGCGCAGTCATATTTTAAAGTTGAGCACTCAACCAATGAGATCTGCCTATGCCTGCTTTCCGCACAAACGACGTCGCGCTCATGCTCGGCAGCAATGGGGATGCAAGCCCCCCAGCCCGGCTGATCGCCTCAACGATTCGCGCCGTGACGATAATTCGTCATCTCGCGTTGATGGCATCCATGTCGGCGGCAGCCTCCGGCTTCACAATCTGCGGGCGCATGGATTCCAACTAAGGCTCGTAATGCGTCACTTTTTTTTAAGGCAAGCATGACTACCGGATTTTTCTGCCGCCGGCTGCAATTCGCGAGA
>NZ_JBYRFX010000479.1:0-5551 GCF_057815775.1 Inquilinus sp. | reverse complement strand
GCCCCCGGCGCCAGCGCCAGCTCGCGCCCGACATGCAGGCCGCCGACGACGTCGGGCCCATCGTTGATCATCAGGAAATAGGCGTCCTGGCTGTCGGCATGCAGATCGTGGGGGGTGCGAGTGACGGTCTGCACCGTGCCGTTGAAGCTGGCGAGCCCGACCGCGCCGTAGAGCGTCATGTCGAGATCCGCCCGGAACGGCGCCGCCTCCGAGATCCGGATGTCGAGGGACCCGATATTGGCGATGTAGAGATCGCGCCACAGCGAGAAGCGCGCCCGCTCGTCGAGGCCGTGTGGCAGCGCCTGGGACGAAAACCGGATGCCCTGCATCGTCGACGTCCCGAAAAATATCAGAATATGCGCGTACAAAGTAACCCGGCCGGCGGTGCGCGACAATGCGAGCGACACGCCGGGCGGATCCCTGCGCCCGCCGTCACGACATCCGGAGCTGCAGCTCCAGCCGATCGCCAACACGGCGGAGGCGGAGTTCCAGGGCAGGCTGGCCGACGCCACGCGGCACCGACACCAGCGCTTCCTGGCCCGGCACCAGGGTCGAGACGAAGCGGACGACGCTGCCCGGGGCCTCGGTGCCGGCGGTGATCACGGTCTCGTAGCCGGTGTCCGCCGGCTGGTAAGTGACGCTGATATTCACAGCATCAAAGGTCGTGGTCAGGCCGGTTCCGGGCGGGATCACCTCCGCCGCGGCGGCGGGGCGCAGGCCGAAGACGCCGAACAGCGCGGTGGCCAGCAGGAGGCGGGGCAGCAGGTTCGTCGCCGGCCGCCGGGTGGCGACCGTCTTGGGGTCATGCAACATGATGTTGTCCTTGGGGGTGGCGGCGTCCACCGGGACGCCGCTCAAAATCGGAAGGGATCAGGCGGCGCTCTGGCCGCCATCGACCACCAGCGCCTGGCCGTTGACGTAGGAGGCCCGGTCCGACAGCAGGAACAGTGCGACCTGCGCCATCTCCTCCGGCTCCGCCAGTCGGCCGAGCGGGATGCCATAGGCCAGGGGATGGGTTTCGGTGCCGTCGGCATTCTTGACGATGCGGCCGGACGTCATCTCGGTGCGGGTGATCGACGGGTTGATCGAGTTTACGCGGATGCCGACCGGCCCGAGCTCCACCGCCGCCGCCCGCGCCAGCGAGACGATGCCGCCCTTGCTGGCGCTGTAGATCGAGGTGCCGGGCTGGGCGATGCCGGCGAGCACGGAGCCATTGAACACGATCGCACCGCCGCCGCCCTGTTTCTTCATCTGCGCCACCTCGGCCTTCAGGGCGAAGAACTGCGCCTTGAGGTTGGTGTCGATCAGGCTGTCCCAGCGGGCCTCGTCGAGCGTCTCGATCGGGCCGCCGCCGGAGATCCCGGCATTGTTGAACGCGACGTCCAGCCGGCCGTAGCGCGCCACCACCTGCTCGATGATGCCGGGGATGCCGTCGATCTGGGTCAAGTCCGCCTGGATGAAGATGGCGTCGCCGCCGGCGGCTTCGATCTCCGCCACCACGGCCGCGCCTTCGGCCGTCCGGCGGCCGGTGAAGGCGACCTTGGCCCCTTCCCGCGCGAACAGCACGGCGCTGGCGCGGCCGATGCCCGATGTCCCGCCGGTGACCAGCGCCACCTTACCCTCTAGCAGTCCCATGATCGCTCCTTATATGATGAATATCATCTAACGGTACATTAGATGATGAATGTCATATATTTTTGCAAGAGGCTGATATGGGTCGGGTCTCGCAGGAGCAGGCGGCGGAAAACCGGGCGAAGGTGGTGGCCGCGGCGGCATCGCTGATCCGACGCAAGGGCCTGGAAGGCATGGGCATCGCCGAGCTGATGGCAGAGGCGGGGCTGACCCATGGCGGCTTCTACGCCCAGTTCGGATCGAAGGACGCCCTGGCCGGCGAGGCCTGCACCCATGCCTTCGACACCGCCGGTCGGGCCTGGGAGGCGGCGGGGCGCGGCGACCCCACCGGCCGGCTGCACCGCCTGGCGGCGTTCTATTTCGAGCCCAAGCCGCCCGGGCAGGATTGCCCGATGGCGACCCTGGCCGGCGATGCCGCGCGGGCGCCCGCCGACGGCCCGCTGCGACGGGCGTTCACCGCCGGGCTGCGCCGGCTGGTGACCCTGGTCGCGGGCGAGACGCCTGATGATCGGGCCTTGGCCGTGACCGCGGCGATGGTGGGCGCCGCCGTGATGCGGCGGGCCAGCGACGATGCGGCGCTGGCGGATGCGATGGATGCCGCCGTGCTGCGCCTCGCCGGATCCTGAAGGACCGACCCAGGAGGCATTGATCCAGCCGCGTCACCGCCGCCGCCTATTGCGCCGGGGTATCGATCTCGAAGCGGAGGAAACGGTCGATGAAGGCGGCGCGCAGCGGGCGTGGCGCCAGCCGGCCGAGCCGGATCAGCCAGACCAGCGGCCAGGGGAACGCCACCCATGCCCGGCCCCGGGCGACATGGCCGGCGATGTGCGCCGCCGCCTTCTCCGCGCTCCACTGGAACGGGCGGGCGCCGCGGTAATGGTCGTGCATCCCGGTGGCGATGAAGCCGGGGCAGACGATGGTGACCCGGATGCCGTCCGGCCGCAGCCAGGCCAGCAGCGCCTCGCCCCAGGCGACCAGCCCGGCCTTGGAGGCGGAGTAGGCCGGCTGGTCGGCCAGCGGCATCAGCGCCGCCAGCGAGGCGATCAGGACGATGCGGCCGGCCCGGCGCCGGCGCATCGGCTCGATCATCGGCGACACCGTCGCGATCGCGCCTTCGAGGTTGATCCGCAGCTGGGCCAGCACGGAGGCTTCAGGCTCCGTCTCGCGGCCCGGCGCCAGCCCCGCCTCCACCCCGGCATTGGCGATCACCACCGCCACGGGGTGGCGGGCGTCGAGGTCGCGGATGAAATCGCCGAGCCGCCCGGCCTCGCGCACGTCGATCTCGGCCGTTTCGACCACGGCACCACGCTGCCGGCAGATGTCGGCGACCGCAGCCAGGCGGGCGGCGTTGCGGCCGACCAGGCCCAGCACCACGCCCGGCGCCGCATAGTGTCGGGCCAGCGCCGCGCCGAGCCCATGCGACGCCCCGGTCACCACCACCGCCGTCGCAGCACTCATTCGGCGGCCCCGGCCCAGGCGTGGTCGCGCAGCGGCAGCACCTCGCCCGCCAGGATCCGCCGATGCGCGCCGGTGACGGCAAGGTCGAGCCCTTCCTGTGAGAAGAAGCCACCCTGGATCTGGGTGCGCGCCACCACCACCCGGCGGAATGCGTCCAGCAGCTCCGGCCGCGGCGGCACGCCATCGGCCCAGAACCGGTCGAGAGGGCCTTGGAAGCTGAGGCCCGGCAGGTCGAACACCGCAGTGCCCAGCGTCTTCAGCGGCCGGCCGCGCTCCAGCGCGATCAGGCCGACGGTGGAATTGACCACGATCACGCCCCAGGCGCCGTCGACCAGCTGCTGCAGGTCGCCGCCATCGATGAAGTCGACCCGGTCGGCAACACCGTGATCGGCGGCCAGCGCCGCGATCTGCCGGCGCTTGCGGCCGGGCCGGAAATCCAGCGGGTGCAGTTTGACCACCAGCCGTGCGGCGCGGTCGGCCTGGCGGGCGAAGGAGGCGATCACCTCCCCCGCCGCTTCCACGGTCGAGGGGTAGCGCGAATGGGTGCGGATCTGGAAATCGGTGTCGAGCTGCAGCGGGTGCAGGTAATAGCGCCCGGCCCGGCCGGCCAAGCGCTGCATGGCCTGCGCCGCCTGCCGTCTGGTCCGGCCGGCCCGGGCGAAGCGCCCGATCCAGCCGGCATATTCGACCAGCGGGTGGTCGAGGGCGTGGTGCCGGTAGTGCGGGTAGAACGGCATCAGCGCGATCAGCCCCACGGTCCACAGCACGTCCCACACCGCCCGGTGCAGGAAATGCGACGGCACCGGCGTGGCCTGGGGCACGGCCGGCAACGTGCGGGCCAGGGACAGGAACCGGGCCGGCTGGCGCGGCAGGTCGGAATGGCCGTTCACGCCCCAGGCTTCGCAGGTGACCCAGCCCGGGCGCAGATAGCCTTCCTCGAACAGATGCAGCCGCAGGCCGCGCCGGCGGGCGAGATCCAGGGCCACGACGTGATGCGGCCGGCAATCACCGAACAGCACGAGATCGGTGACGCCCTGGGCGCCGAGCAGGTCGGCGACGAAGCCGGGCCATTGCGGCAGCCGGCCGCGGAAGGCGATGGCGGGACGGCGCCAGAACACCACGTCGCCGCCTGAAATGTTGACCTTGACGATGCGGGCGCCGTCCCGCTCCAGCGCCAGGGCGAAGCGCCGGTGGAACGGCGTCGCCGCCCCCTGCAGGAACAGGAACACCCGGTCCTGCAGGGGTGCTGTGGCGGGCCGGGGCATGGCTGCCCCGGCCACCACCGACGCATGCAGAGTCTGCGCCGCAGCGGCGGATGGGCGGTCGGTTGGCCCGCCCATCATCACGCTCAGAACGGGATGCGGGCGTAGACGTCGCCCGACACCGGCCACAGCGCATCCTCGAAGGACACGCCATGGCCCACCGGGAAGGAGTCGAACAAGGCCCGGCCGTCATAGCGCAGCGGCTGCCAGGTCTCGTCGATCCAGGTGATCACATCCTCCCAAGGCGTCTCCAGGGCGCGGTCGCGGCAGAAGGCGATGACGCCCGACTTGCCGACGCCGGAGTAGAAGTCGCGGATGCGGTGGTCGATCCGGTTCTCGGCATCATCAACATCGAGGATCAGGCGGCCGCCCTCATAGGTGCCGAACCAGCCGCAGGGAATGCCGTAGGTCTCGGCGATCACCATGCCGTGCAGGCTGGTGGAGATGATGCGCCGGCAGGACACGATCTCTTCCACCTTGGCGGCGAAGGCGTCGACCTTCGGCGCGGTGTAGGTGTTGATCAGCCGGATCGACCCCGCCAGGCTCGGCGGGATGTTGTAGCGCTTCAGCGCCTCCTTCACCCCCGATTCCGGGTCCATCGAGGTCAGCTCGGAAATGTGCAGGATGACGCCGAGATCATGGGTCTTCTTGACATGGCCCATCGGCATGATCCGCGGCAGGAACCAGACCGGGTCGCCGAACACGTCGGGCACCTTGATGCCCTGGCCGCGCAGCACGTCCGCCGTCTTCCGCCCGCGCACGCCATGCACGACGAAATCCGTGTTCTGCGGCCGGATATACTGCCGGATCGACCGGTCGACCGGGTTCAGGGTGGCATCCATCCCGGTGCCCCAGAAATGCAGCACGCCGTTCTTCTGGGCATGGCCGATGGTGCCGACCGCCACCATCCGTTCCGACGCATCGTCGAAGGCGGCACGGCGCACCGGCAGGCCGGCGATGGCGGACACCACCACCGCGCTGAGCGCATCGCCGAGATTGGCGTGCGGGTGCTCGCTGGTGGTCGCCACCCAGGACAGGGGGATCGACAGCCGCTTCTCGTTGAAGCGCAGCATCGTCTCGATCCGCTCGCGTGATGCGGCGGGCCGGGCAGCGGCCGACGCCGCGGCCTGCACCGGTCCAGGCCGCGGCGTCGGCCGCTGCCCGGCCCGCCGCATCACGCGAGCGGATCGAGACGATGC